>JAQICV010000058.1 GCA_027858315.1 Candidatus Woesearchaeota archaeon | reverse complement strand
AGAGTTACTGTAGATACTGACAAATTAGATTCAGTTAAAATTGAAGTTCCAGAAGAAGAAGTTTATGGAGAAGTTTCCTTTAACTTTGGTGAAACTGGTACAACAATGTCTGCAACTGTAGATGCTGCAGATGTTGAAGATAAATTAGCTGAATTAGAAGCTGCTGGTTACTCAATTGTAGATCAAGAGACTATGTCTTCTGAAGCTGTTGAGTTTGATGTTGCTGCTCCTATGATGGACAGTGAAGCTTCAATTGAAAATGCAATTGTTGTTGGTGGTCCTGCTGTTAACGCTGCTGCTAGAGAATTATTAGATATTGAAGTATACACACCTGAGCAAGCTGGAGTTTCAGCTGGTGAAGGAGTTATTAGATACTTCGAAGATTCCAAGTCCGTATTAGTTTATGGTTACACTAAAGCAGACACTGTTGCTGCTGTAACTGAATTAAACGCTGGTGGTTTATCTGGTGATAATGTTAATGTTCAATAAAGGATTTATCCTTTTTTAAACATCAATTTGTTGTTTCAATTTTGAAACAATGACTAGAAATTCTGAAAAGAATTTCTTTTTTTATTTACAGCTAAACTTTATCGAGTTGGTGTTTTTGAACAAGGTAAGAGAATGATGTGAATTATTTCTCTTGCTTTATTTTTTAAAATACTATGAGCAACAAATTTTTTTTATTTCTAAAAACAAATAACTAATAAAAAAGATTATTCTATGCGAAAATAAATAATTTTATTTACAGCTAAACTTTATCGAGTTATAGTCTTAGAATGTTAATTCTAAGATATATTCCAATAATATCATAAATATTATTGATATGGTGTTTTTGAACAAGGTAAGAAAGAATATGAATTTTCGTCTTATCAAAATGTAATTTTGATGCATTCTGAATACGAATATTCATAAAGTCTTACCTTATTTTTTAAAATACTATGACCAACAAATTTTTTTTATTTCTAAAAACAAATAACTAATAAAAAAGATTATTCTATGCAAAATAAATAATTTTATTTACAGCTAAACTTTATCGAGTTATGGTCTTAGAATGTCAATTCTAAAATCTATTCCAATAATATCATAGATATTGTTGATATGGTGTTTTTGAACAAGGTGAGAAAGATTATGAATTATCAACTTATCAAAATACAATTTTGATGCATTCTGAATAGAATATTCAGAAAGTCTTGCCTTAACTTTTTTGAATACCAAAACTCTTTTATAAAAATAATAACTAACACAAGATAATTCTATGTAAAAAGATACTTTTATAAATTAAGTAAGATGTATCTTACTATGGATATTGCAATAACTAAAGTTAGTTCTAAAGGTCAAATAGTTATTCCCTCAGAACTTAGAGGAGATTTATTAGAAGGAGATAAGTTAGTTTTAATTAAATCAGATAATCAATTTATAATCAAGAAAGTCTCAGATTTTAGTAAGAACCTAGAGGAAGATCTGGAATTTGCCAAAGAGACTGAAGAAGCATATAAAAGAATTGATGCAAGCAAAGATACTGCTATTAAATTTGACGACTTTATTGAAGATATGAAAAAGTGGTAAATGTAAATTATGATCCTCATTTCAAAAAAAAGTTTTCAAAAATAAAAGACCAATTAATGAAAGATAAAATTATCAAGCAAGTAAGTAAATTAAAAGATAATCCTGAATTAGGAAAACCTATGAAATATACAAGAAAGGGAACTAGAGAACTTTACATATCACCTTATCGTTTATCTTATATCTATATAGAGAAAGAAAATTTACTAATATTCTTAGATCTTTATCATAAATACATTCAATGAAAATTCTTGCCTTATCTTTTTTGAATACCAAAACTCTTTTCTAAAACAAATTTCTAAACATAAAATGCTAAGACTTATAATGGATATTAATAAAACTTTTTTCTTGGAATGAATACATTTAAATACTTAAGAATACATATTAGTATTTATGGGTACGCAAATAAGTATAAAACTCTCAGATAAAATGTTGAATTCTGCTAAAGGATATGTAGATATGCATGGATATGATAGTATACAAGATTTTATTAGAGAAACTCTTCGAGAAAAATTATTTGAAGAAGATGAATTGTCTGGGATGGAAACTGCTTTGGCTAGTGAAAACTCTTTAGCAAAAAATTGGCTATCTAAGGAGGAAGATGAAGCTTGGGCACATTTACAAAAGGTCAAATAGTAATGTATCCTTTTCCTTTTACAAATTTAAAAGGTACAAAATTAAGACCTTGTTTGATATTGTCAAATGAGATGAGAAATGATATTTTACTTTGTCAACTAACTTCTTTAGGAATTCAGAAAGATGAATTTACAATTAATTTAGGAAAAAATGAAACAATAGAAGGCTCTTTGCATAAGGATAGTTATATTCGATGTAATATGTTATTTACTGGTGAGAAAAAGACTATTGAATTTAAAGTTTGTAGCTTAAATAATGAAAAATATAAAGAAGTTTGTAAAAGAATAAATCAAATTATTTCAAAATAAAAAAATCGTTCTTTTAGGATACTCTCGGCTTCGATTCGTAAATTTTTTATATTCTTGCCTTAACTTTTTTGAATACCAAAACTCTTTTCTAAAACAAATAACTAACACAAGATAATATTCTAAAAAAGCTTATAAATAATAAAATCATAATTATAGTATGGGAACTGATATTATTAACATTAGTAGAGATGATTTATATAAATTAATTCGAGAAGCTGTTAGAGATGAACTAAATGAAGTAGTAAATGTATCTGATAAAGAGCAGTTAGAATTAGAAGAGTTATATGATGAATCCTTGAATTCTGAAGATTACGATAAAAGTAATTGTATTAGACTTTAGAATGTATCAAATTGATATTAAAAAGAAACTATCTAAATAAGATAAAATAATCTAATACTAACTATCTTAATTCTAACCCTAAAAACCTCATTTACCACAAAGTATTTAAATGATATAAAACTAAATTTACTATCAACTAATTTAAAAATGGCTGAAGCAAAAGAGAAAATTTTAGCAAAAAAACTACTTGACAGAGTTGTTGTAAGTAAGAGCGGGAAAAAATTTGGAGAGGTAGGAGATTTAGTATTTGATACTAAAACAGGTGAGATTATCGATTTCACATTGGTAAATCCTACTAAGTATGTAAAAGATGTAAGTCTTGAGAAAGATACTAATGGTGATTTCTTAGTACCCTTCCATTCCGTAATTGCAATCGGCGACTTTGTTGTAATCTCTGAAGAGGATATATTATAAATTACAGATGGTTGATTTTAGAGCTATTATTGATAACTTGAAAGATATGCATTTTTACGATGTAATTTTGCCTTTTCTTTTAGTTTATGTAATAGTTTTTGCAATCCTTGAAAAATCTAAAATCTTTAGTGTAAAAGAAGGAGATAATGAGAAATCTCATGTTAAAAGTGTAAATTCAGTGATTTCACTTGTATTTGGACTTTTTGTTGTAGCATCACTTCAAACTGTTATTTATCTTGAAAATCTAATTGTAAATATATCTGTATTCTTAGTATTTATTCTAGTAGTATTAATCGCACTAGGATTCATATTTGGTGAAGATTATATGAATCATTTTTTATATAAAGATAAAGACAAAACTCAATTGAGAACTGGTCTAGTTTGGGCAATTGCAGCAGTAGTATTGATTGTATCAATATTTGCTCTTGTATATGCTACAGGTATGGAAGATTCAATAACTGACTTTTTTGATGATTTAGGTGATTTCGACTCAGACAGTTTTTGGACATTTGTAATAGTAATTGCAATTGGAGCAGTATTATACTGGATAAGTAAAGACTCAGGCTCAAGTCATCCTGTTGAGAAGGATAAGGCTTAGTCAAAAAGTTCAATAAAAATGCATAAAAGCATTTTTAAGAGCTTTTTAATAAATTCAAAAAGTTTATAAATAATTAATAAGGTGATTTAATATGGCAAGATTCAAAAGAATTTCAGATGTGTACGAGATGAAAGTTTTCACAGACACTGGTTACTTTTTCGGAGAAATCGAAGAAGCACTAATCGAAGAAAACAGAATTAAAAGCTGGAAAATAAAAGCAGTTCCAGGTTCTTTACTATCAAGCAAAGTAAAAGATGCAAAAGGTGTAATAATTCCTCAAAAATTCTTCAAAGCATTTGGAGACATTATTATTGTTCAAGATATTGACTTTGGAGCTTCTCAAGAAGCTGGCGAAGAATAAAATTGCTAAAGCAATTTTAACCACTTTAAATTAAGATTTAAAGAATAAAAATACAAAATTATTTTTAACAACTTTAAGTTTTACTTAAAGCAGAATAAAAATACTTATTTCTTTTAACTTAAATCATATAACTAAAATTTTACTATCAAAATTTTAAGTTGTATCACATGGGTGCCTCTGTGGAGCAGGTTTAAGATATTGACTTTGGAGCTTCTCAAGAAGCTGGCGAAGAATAAAATTGCTAAAGCAATTTTAACCACTTTAAGAAAATCTTAAAGCAGAATAAATATTATTTCTTTTAACTTAAAATTTAGGTGCTTAATTTTACTATTTAACTACTTCTAAGTAAGATTTATAAATGTTTAATTTGTTCTCATATTTATGGTAAAAAATAATTTAGGTGCAAGAGGAGATTTGAAGCTTTTTGCAAATAGATCTGGTGAAGGCTTTGCTAATAGGCTTGTTTCACATATTTCAGCAAATCCTTTAATTAATCCAGGATTTAGATTGAGTCCTCTGGAAACTTTAGATTTTGCAAATAGTGAGATTAGACCCGAAGCACAGGAATCTGTAAGGGGTTCAGATGTGTATTTGGTTCAAAACTGTTTTGATCCTACAAGTAAGCGTAGTATCCAAGATAATCTATTTGAAAGTTTAGCTACAGTTAATGCTTTGAGACATGCAGGAGCAGCATATGTAAATTTAATAATTCCTGAATTTCCTTATGCAAGACAGGAAAAACCTAGTGGTAGACAGCCAATTACTGCAAAGATGGTTGCTGATTTTATATCTACAGCAGGAGCTACAAATGTTTTAACTGCTGATTTACATGCAGATCAAATTTCAGGATTTTTCGACCCAACAGTTACTAAAATTGATAATTTGAGAGCTTCAAAAGTATTTTTGCCTGAGATTCGAAGTTTATTTTCTAAAGACAGGTTAGAAGATATGGTTGTGATGGGTCCTGATGCTGGAGGTACTCCTAGAGCACAATACTATGCAAAACAATTGTGTGCAAATACTGCTTTAGCATTTAAGAAGAGATCATATGCAAAAGCAAATCATGTTGAGGAATTAAATGTTGTAGGAGATTTTGAAGGCAAAGATATATTGATAATTGATGATATGATTGATACCGTGGGAACAATTAAAGCAGTTGTGGAAAAATTACGAGACGAAAAAGCTAAGGATATCTATGTTATGGCAACTCATCCCCTATTTAATAATCCTGCTACCTAAAGATTATCTGATCTTGGTGTGGTTGTTTATGGTACTGATACTATTTATCGTGATAGTTCTTTTATGGAAGCAAATTCTTGGTATAGAGAGGTGTCTATGGCTCCATTATTTTCTAGAGCAATATTGACACTAAATTCTAATTTGAGTTTAAGAGACTTCTATTCAGAATAATCTTTTGTAAATTTCATTTAATTTTTCAATTCTATTTTTCAATTCAAAATCTTTAGATAAGGCTATTTTTCTAACTCCTACACAAAGGGCATAATACAATACTTTTCTTATATCGTACTTCTCTTTAATTATATCTAAGTATTCTTTATTAATTCCAATCTTAAATAGAAAATATCCTAAATCATATTCCTTTTCTCCATAAAAAGCTTCTTCAAAATCAAAAAGCAAACAATCCTTTCTTTTCATCAAAATATTTTTTTTATTTAAATCTCCATGTAGTAAAGCGTAATTTGTATTATTTTTAGGCAAATTGTTCAATAGATATGGAATAATTTTCTCAGATTCATATTTCGCATTAAATTCTTTAATGTATGGCCTTATTAATTTACTACTAATAAAATCACTCCAATTGGAGTTTAAATCGTTCAAATATCCACACTTAATACTCTCATGACTCTGGATTTTAGGAATAGTGTTTAGTATTGATTTAATTTCTTTGAATCCTATTTCTTTAATTTCTCTTCCTTCTAAAAAAGTTTCAATGCTGTATTGAAATTCATTCATTGTTCCATTAGAAATTAATTTAGGAGTTATCTCAAGTTTAGCAAGTAGCTTTAATGAATATGAATTATTCTTAATTGAATAAATATCTTTAGTAATTCTTAAGATATATTTTTTATACTTTATTTTAACAAGAAAAACTTTAGAATTTCCAAGTTTAGATAAATCCTTTAAGTCAAATGTTTTAGTTTTAAAGTTCTTTAGAATTATTTTTTTTATTAGTTCTTCATACATAATAAAATTAAGAGATATTTGTTTATATAATTTTAGAATAAAAAACTAAAAAATTTAATTTATTGATTGTCTGCGAATAAGCAGACACCAATAATTGCACCGCAATTATTGATTCCTAAAAAATCAAAGATTTTTAGGTCCAGAAATTTCTTTTCAGAAATTTACTGGTTTATTGTGAGCTTGTTCACAATGACCAATAATCACTAAATGTGATTATTGATTTTCACCAAGACCTTTTCTAGTTCTAATTTGTTTAATAATATTACTTTGTAAATCTCTTGGAAGCATCTCAAAAGTTTGAGACTTAACAAAAAATGATCCTTTACCACCAGTAGCAGATCTAATATCTCCAGTCATACCAAAAGTTTCTGCAACAGGAACTTTAGCAATAATTTCCATATTATCTTCATCAATAATCATATCTAAAATTTGACCTCTTCTGTTTTGAACAACTGAAGAAACACTACCCATCATATCTTGTGGACAATCAACTTGAATAACTTGAACAGGTTCATAAAGCATTGCTCCTCCTTCAGCCATAGCTTGTTTTAGACCATCTCTAATTGCAGGATAAATTTGACCAGGACCTCTATGAATTGAATCCTCATGCAATGTTACATCATGTAATTTGATTTTTAATTTAACACAGCCTTCTCTAGCAAGTGGACCGGATTTCATAATTTCTTCAAAACCGTCTAATGCTAATTCAATTACTTCATTCAAAGCAACAACACCTCTAGTCATATCCATAAATACATTTCCTTGGAAAATGTCTTTAATTTTTTCAGCTTCTTCTTTAGGTAAACCTTTAGAAACAAATAAATCCCATAACTCTCTGTCTTTCTTTTTAATTCTTCCACCATGAATATCTCCATTAGCAACAGCTTCAACAAAGCTCTCTTCTAGTGGTTCAACAGTCATGTAGAACTTATTATGTTTATTAGGTGATTTTCCTTCAACTTCAGGAGATAATTTAGCAATGGACTCTCTGTATACAACAATAGGTGGTGATACTTTAATTTCCATTTTCTTTTCTTCCTTAATTCTGTTAGTTGTAACTTCTAGATGTAATTCTCCCATACCTGCAATTAAAAATTCACCAGTTTCTTCATTAATAGTTACTTTAAGAGAAGGATCTTCCTTACCTATAATTTTTAGAACTTCTACTAATTTAGGTAAATCAGCCGGTTTTGAAGCTTCAACAGCAACAGTAACAACTGGCTCAAAAATATGTTGAATATCTTCAAATGGTGTAATAACTTTAGTACTAACTGTTTCTCCTACAGTGATATCTTTAACACCTGCAATTCCTACAATATTACCTGCAACCGCAGATTCGATTTGTACTCTTTGAGGTCCTTTGGAAACAAATACTTGTTGAATTCTTCCCTTCTTACCTGAAGAAGTTACAACTTCCATACCTTTTTTAACAGTACCTGAGAACATTCTTCCAGTACAAACTTCACCAGCATGTTTATCTTGTGTAATCTTAGTTACAACAAAACCTAATTCTCCTAAAGGATTACATCCAGCTAAATCTTGACCTTCGCTACTATCCTTGTCTCCTCTCCAAATAAGTGGAATTCTGTATTTTTGAGCTTCAACTGGGTTAGGTAAATGCTCTACAACTGAATTTAATAAAACTTCATGTAATGGAGCTAATTTTGCTAATTTTTTAATTTCTTCAGGATCTTCAGTTTCATATGCATCAATAATTGTCTTAAAATTTAAAGATTTCTTTTGCATGTAAGGAACTGATAAAGCCCAATTTGAGAATGCAGCACCAAAAATTACTGAACCATCATTTACATTAACTTTCCATTTTTGTTTAAATTCTGGAGGAGCAATTTTTTCAATTAACACATTTAATTGATTAATAATCTTAATAAATCTCTCTTGCATCATCTCTGGAGTAAGTTTAAGTTCTTTGATAAGTCTGTCAGCTTTATTAATAAATAAAATAGGTCTAACTTTTTCTTTCAAAGCTTGTCTTAATACAGTCTCAGTTTGAGGCATAATTCCTTCTACAGCGCAAGATAATACTACTGCACCATCTACTGCTCTCATAGCTCTAGTTACATCTCCACCAAAATCGACATGACCTGGTGTGTCAATAAGATTGATTAGAAAATCAGTTCCTTCAACACAATGAATCATTGATACATTTGCACTATCAATTGTAATTCCTCTTTCAGCTTCATCGTCGTGGAAATCCATAAATCTTTGTTTACCAGAAAGTTCTTCTGAGATCATACCTGCTCCAGATAATAAATTATCTGAAAGTGTTGTTTTACCGTGGTCAATATGTGCTGCGATTGCAATGTTCCTAATCAAAGTAGGTTTTTTCATTGCCTCAACTACAGCTTGTCCTAAATCTTTAGCCATTTTTTTTATATTTTTGGTGCTAAAGATACCGAAAAACCATTTTTAGTGGTTTTGACTGCATCTTTAGCCATTTTTTTTAAATTGTTATATACTTAATATATATATAGTAAAAAGAAACTGGGCCCATTTATAAATTTTAAGTAAATTTCAAGATTTATATTTATTGTTAGTTTTTTCTTCCCTTTTTAGTTCAGACAATTACTTTTAATTAATTAATATGAAATTTTATTAAAATGTTTAAGTATTTTAAATTAGATGATTTCAATTTTAATGAGAAAGTAGTAGGAATCAGAGTAGACTTGAATTCTCCTATAATTGATGGAAAAGTTGTTTTAAATGAAAGAATTGTAGCTCATGCAAAAACCATAAAAGAGCTATGTGAAAAAGGTGCAAAAGTAGTAATTTTAGCTCATCAAGGAAGAAAAGGAAAAGATGATTGTATTTCTTTAAAATCTCATGCAGATCTTCTAAGTAAACAATTAGGAATAAAAGTAGATTTCATAAATAAAACTTATTCTCAAGATGTTGAAAAAAAAATACAAACATTAAAGGCAGGAAATGTTTTAGTTTTAGAAAATTTAAGATTTTTAGATGATGAAACGAACTTAGAAAAAAAAGACAATTTAATACTTAAACTTGAAAAATTATTTAATTTTTATGTGATAGATGCATTTTCTGTGGCGCACCGAAAACAAACATCAATGATTGGATTCTCAAAAGTTCCTCTTGTTGCTGGAAGAGTAATGCAAAAAGAAATCTCTGGTTTAAATAACATATCTGAAGTAAAAACTCCAAGCATTTATGTTTTAGGTGGAGCAAAGCCTGATGATTTAATTGAAATACTTGAAAAAAATATTAATAGAAATAAAATAGATTTTGTAATTTTGGGTGGTGTTATTGGAGAGATTGCTTTAATGACAAAAGGATATGATATTGGAAAAAAAAAAGATTTTCTAAAAGAGAAAGGTTTTTTGGAAAGTTATGATAGGATAAAAAATATAATTGAAAAACATAAAGAAAAATTCATTTTACCAAAAGATGTTGCATTATTTGATGGTAAGAAAAGAGTTGAGATTTCAGTAGATAATTTTGAGAACAAAACTGACTTGTTAAACAAGTATATGATTCAAGATGTAGGAACAAAGTCAATAACTTATTTTAATCATTTTTTAAGAGATGCAGGTTCAATTTATTTCAAAGGCCCTCCCGGAAATTTTGAAGATAAAAATTTTACTTATGGAACTTCAGAATTAATTAAAGCAATAACTAAAAGTAAAGCATATACTTACATGGGTGGAGGCCATAGTGTAACTGCAATAGATAAATTTGCAAACTTAAGTGATTTTTCTTATATAAGTTTAGCTGGTGGAGCACTTGTTAAATTTTTAAGTGGTGAGTCTCTTCCAGGTGTTGAAGTACTTGAAAAAAGCTTTGCAAAATTTGAAGGAGATTATGAAGATTTTTTAGTATTAGGTTCAAATACAATAGATACTGGGATTAGTGCGCCATGTCAGCTCAGCGATTTCCATCTAGGCGATAAAATTAAAATCGAAGAAGACTTCAAAACAACAGTTGGTGGAGGAGGAATAAATGTTAGTATTTGTCTAAAAAGATTAGGTTCAAAAGTTGCTTACTTAGGAAAGCTATCATTTGAGAATATTGATAAAGTCAAAGAAGTCCTTCAAAGAGATAGAGTGGATTTAGTAGAGTCTAAACTTTCAAAAAGACCTTCAGCAAAATCAATATTAATTGAAACAAAAGATAATGATCGAGTAATTTTAACGTATCGTGGTCAAAATGCATATCTTGAAGAAAAAGATTTTGATTTAGATAAAATTAAAGCTAAGAATTATTATTTTTCATCTCTTTCTGGGGAGAGTTTCAGAACTTTGTGTTCAATAGCTAAAAAAATCAAATCAAAACATAAGGACTCTTTAATTTGTTTTAATTTAAGTTCACATTTAATTCAAAATGAAAAATCTCTAAAAAATTTAGTTAAATATTGTGATATTTTAGTATTAAACCTTGAAGAAGCTGAAATGTTTACAAAAAAAGAAAAGATTACTGATTGTTTCAAAGAAATTAAAACTTTAGTATCTAAAGTTGTAGTAATAACTGATGGTTCAAATGGTGCTTACGCATATGATGGAAAAAATGAATATCATGTTAATGCAAATACTCCTAAAAGAATCGTTGATACAACTGGCGCAGGAGATTGTTTTGCAGGAACTTTTTTTTACTTTTATTCTAAGTCATTCGGGATTCAAAAATCTCTTCAATGTGCAGCTAAAAATTCATCAAATGTAGTTTCCTATAAAGGTGCACAGGACGGTTTATTGTATTATGATGATTTAATTTAAACTTTTATTGATAAATTTAAATTACGCCAAACTAATGTAATGGGTGGCTGTATAATTACAAAATAATTTTTTACTACTCTTCTCTAAGTAAGTAATTTTATATTGTATTATTGTTGGATTTTGCTATGGTTAAAACAATTAAAGCGATTTTTATTAGCTCATTAGTAATAATCATACTAATGTTAGGACTAACTTTTGCAGATGGAAATGGAATTTGGAATTATGCAAAAGATTTAAGGCCAGGAGTTTTTGGGAGTGATGAGGGAAACTCTAGTGCATATGAGTTTACTAATCCCCTTATTGCAGACACTTTTGATGTGAATGATATTGGTGCAGATATAATTAATGTAAATGATATTAACGCAGACACAATTAACGCATCAAGAATAGATAGCATTGAGATATACAAAAATGGAGATGATGTTGCAACACTTGATGCATCAGGTAAAGTTCCTTTGGGGCAATTACCTTTTCATAAGGGCGATTTGATTAGTCCCACTGATCGTCCACTTATTTCGGGGCTTAGTGGATATGACACTAATTATTTTAGTATTGGAAATTTAGGAATCTCGGGTTCGCAAGCTTCAAATGTAAGGGAAGGAATAACTTTCGGCCCAAGTAGCTCTTTAAGTGGCTCTTTAAGTGACGATGTTATTTGTACGACTGCTGGAGGAAATGCTAATTGTGGTGTAACTTCAATTATGACCCCAGGTACTTTTTATGCTATGGTTGGTACAAATTCACCTTCGGATACAAATTATTGTACTAAATTTGATTTAAGTTCAGATGGCAGTATTTCATCTACTAATGTTGCAACTGCAAGTATTTGTGATTATATTTCTTCTTGTGATAGTTCTTCTCAAACAAGTAGTCTATATTCAGATGGTACTTCATGTGGGACTGGTCAAACTTGTCAAAGTGGAACTTGTGATTTTGTAATGAATGCTGGAACTTATAGTTATTATACTTATGCTTATGGTGGTTGTTCTGGTGCTGGAATGAATGTACAAATTCAAAGAATTATCAATGGAGTAGGTGAATATGAATATAAAATAAGATATAAATTAGCTGCAGATTATCACTGGCAATCATCATTTAGTGATACTGGATGGATAGATTACACTTTTAGTGATAATTATGATTATGGTAGAGACGAACCGTGGTTTAGATTGAACTATCAATCTAATTTGCCTCCATTATTTGAAAGAGGAGATTGTAAAGGTGGAACTAGTACTAGTAGAGGTTATGCTACTTGGACAATTTCAGATTCAAGTTTTAACTAACCTATTTTTTATTTCTTTTCTAAAAATTTGGTAATCTCTTTTGCATATTTTAAAATTTCTTGAGTGGTCTCATCTAAAACATTCACTTTATCTAATGCTAAATGTTTCTCTTTTCTCTTAATATGTCCTTTTACTGCTGCAACTAAGCATTTGTATTTATTTGCGTGAAGAATTAATCTCTCAAAAGCATATTCTTTATCATCTTGAGTAACATGATAACTAAGTTCATGCATATTTAATTGTTGATTAATAGTTTCAGGTCTAATATTTCCATTTTCTAAAAACTCTTTAGTATCAACAATAACTGAGTGAATGAATTGCATTTTATTAATGAGATTGGAAATTGTTTATAAATTCTTTTTTTGTGTGATATTTATCATGCAGATTTTTGACAAGTTTAGAAATTAATTAAAATTGCTTGAATTTTAAATAAGTTTTTAAAGTAATTATTCTTATATTTTCTATATGTCTAATAAAGAAAGTCCAAATTTTGATAATGTTCACTGGGCAGACAACTCTGCTCAAAGAGTATTGAATGAATTCCCTAATGAGAAAATATATAATGTAGCCTCAGGCATCACTCCTTCAGGAATCGTGCATGTAGGACATTTTAGGGAGATAATTACGACTGAGTTAGTAAGAAGGGCACTAGTTAAAAAAGGTAAAAAAACTAATTTTATTTATTCATGGGATAGTTATGATGCTTTTAGAAAAGTACCTAAAAATATTCCTGAAGAATGGGATAAATACTTAAGACTATCTAATGCTGCAGTTCCAGATCCTTGGGGTTGTCATGAGAGTTTTGCAGAGCATTTTATGCAAGAAGCAGAAGAATCTCTAGAAGTTTTCAAATTTCCAATTCAATTTCAAAGGCAACATTTACTTCAAACTTCAGGGATTTATGCTGATGGGATTAAAAAAGCTTTAAATGAAAAGGAAAAAGTAAGAGTAATTTTAGATAAATATAGGAAAGAACCTCTTAATGAAAATTGGTTTCCTTTGAGCGTTTTTTGTGAAAAATGTGGTAAAGATACTACTAATGTATCTAATTATGATAAAGAATACAGTTTAGATTATGTTTGTAATTGTGGTTTTAAAAATAGAATTAACTTCAAGAAAACGCATATTGTGAAATTATCGTGGAGACTTGATTGGCCAATGAGATGGGATTTTTACAATATAACTTTTGAGCCTTCAGGAAAAGATCATGCATCTACTGGAGGAAGTTGGACTACGGGAAAAGAAATAGTAAAAGAAGTATTTGGTGTATCAGGTCCTGTAGACACATTTTATACTAATATTGCTATGAAAGGTCAAGGAGGTAAAGTTTCTAGTTCTTCAGGAAATGGTGCAACAATTCCTGATGTTCTAAAAATATATACACCTGAATTGGTCTTATTCTTATTTGCAGGAACAAGACCTAATGCTGAATTTGAGATTAGTTTTGATTTAGATGTAATAAAAATTTATGAAGATTTCGATAAACTTGAGAGATTATACTATGGTTTAGAAGAAGAGAAGAACGCAAAAAAATTAGCAACTTATAAGAGAATTTATGAACTTAGTATGGTTGGAGATAGTGAAGTTCAAAAAACAATACCATTTCAACCTAGTTTTAGGCATTTATCTACAGTTATACAATCAAATAATTTTAATTTTGAAAAAGTAAATTTTTTCTATAAAAATGAAATTAAGACTGTTTATGATTTAAATAGATTAAAAGATAGATTCGAATGCGCAAAAAATTGGTTAGAAAATTATGCTCCTGAAGATATGGTTTTTAAGTTCCAAGAATCAATTGATATGGAGTTTTTAGAATCAGAAAAAAAGTCATTAACAGACTTGAGGGATGCTGTAAATAAATATAAAGATTCCAAAGACTTAATGTCGGAATTCAAAATTATTTGTGAAAACAATTCAATTGAAGTAAAAAATTTTTTCAAACTAGCTTATACAGTGATAATTAGTAAAGAAAAAGGACCAAGACTGCCAAACTTAATTTTAGAGAACAAAGATAAAGTATTAAATTTGTTAAATCAAATTAAATAAATAACAATATTTTTAAATATAAAAAACTTAAAGTATTATAAGGTGTCTAAATGGCGCATTCACAAATTAAAAATTTAATGGAGAAATTTAAAAATGGAAAGATCTGAAAAAACTAATTCAATATTAAGACAATTTAGAAAGAAGAGTAAAAGAGTTATAAATAAAGACCTTTATACTGAATTTTTCTATTTAAACAAAAATAGAAGAGCATTAGAATTTTTAGTAATAGATGATGAATTGATGCTTGAGAGTTTTTTTAAAAAATTTCTTCCAAATGAATTTAAAGATTTTGTTTCTATAAAAATTTTAAATGATTCAGAAGAAGAAATTAAAATATGGTTCTATGATACCGAGAATTTAGTTATTGTAATTGAAGTAAATTGGGGATTTAAAAAACAAGAAATAAGTATAGATATGGATATTGAGAATTTTACTGTAACTGTAGTTGATGACAATGAAAATGCAACAAAAGACATTGATTATATCTTATTTAATGAATATTTAATTAGTTTTCTAACAACTCAAGCTGGTAGTTTAGCTCAAAGTTTTGAGAAATTATCAAAACAATAGATTTTTAGTATAAAGTGAGTATAGATAAATCAATTATTTTTCAATTCAAATAATTTATAAATAAATTTAAAATCTAATATATATGTTTAGAAAAAAAGAAAAAGAACTTAGAGAACACAAAGTTAGTTTGGAAAATGGTTTAAAATCTATTGGTCCATTTTTAAATCTTATGAGTTTTACTGGGACAATTTATTTTATAAGTAAAGATTTTCATTCAATTCAAAGAAATTATTCTACTACTTCATCAAAAGATTTAAACAAAGATAATTTACCTTTAATTAAAAATGATTCTAAATTAGAGAAATTCATTAAAAAGAAATCTAATCAATATAGTTGTAAAGGTTTTATAACACTAGATCAAGAGACTTCCAATCATTTTTATGAAAATTTTGCTAAAAGTAAAATTATGTGCGGCGTCCCTATAGGACAAACAAGTGAAGGTGAACCTATTTCTTATTGGTTATATTTGAGAGAATCAATTATTCAAGATTCAAAATAATTTCATTGTTTTTATAATTTAGAACTTTAATAATTTTCGATAGTTTTTCATTTTCTTTTATAGTTTTTTTAACAGAATCCCATCCTTTTTCTTTACTAGCTTTATTAATTGATTCAAGTAATTCTTCTATGAGGGAATAATGTTCATAAATCTTATTTCCAATTTCATTATATTTTTCATAATCTTTTAAGACCATCTCTTTTTGTTTTTGTTGTGTTTTGAGCCTTCTTTTAAGTTTTTCTAGCTCTTTTTTTAGTTCTTCTTCATGTTTATCTGCTTCATCTAAAAAATGTTCAAAATAAGTTTTTATTACATCATTAAAATTTGTAAATTCTTTCTTGTGATAAATAATTGAGCTAAAATCAAAGGGGATAAAATCTATTAATTCTTCATTTTTGTAAACTCCATATGATTTTACTTCTTCATTTGGTAATTTTTTTAAATTTTCAATCAAATTATTAAATTCTTCAGGTTTGAGATCTTTAGCATTCTTATCGATTTTAGCTTTAAAACAAACTTCTTCTGCAAATTTACCTCCAATTCCAAACCTAGTAGCTAAAAATTTTACTATCTCTAAATCTTCTTTTTCAAACATTGAAATAAATTTTTCCTTATCTAAATTAAAAATTGAAATTTCTTTTTGTGGTGGTAATTCATATTTTTCATGTACTTTAATTGATCTATCTTTATATGTTTTTTTTGTAAGGGAATTTTTAATATTTAAATTTTCATCTGTCAAAATAACATTACCATTTGAGAATAATTCGATGAATATATAAAAAGTATCCATTTCCTCTTTTTCATTTTTTTTAGTAATAATAATTTTCAAAATTCTTTCATTTTCCATTTGTTCAATTGTTTCTATAAAAGCATTTTTCAAATATTTTCTTAAATATTGAATAAAATTTGGAGGAGTAGAACTATCTTTTTTTTCATTACCTAAATATATAAATTTAGAAACCTTGTTTGTTAAATATTTATTACCTTTTTGTTTAACATAAACTTTAATATAAAATGTTCCACTTTCAAAATAAAAACTATCTATTCTTTGATTTTCAAGGATTTTAAACTCTCTAACTAAATAATATAAATCTAATGATGATATCTGTTTCATTTTGTATTTATTCAAAAATCTTACTTGATTTTTGTACCATTACTAATAAACTATAGAAAAACATTTATAAATGCTTTTAATTTAATTTAAATTTATAGTGGAGAACAAAAGTTATAGAATCGAAAAAGAAATAAGTAAAGATTGCTCATTCAAAATTTTTGGAGAGGCAGGTAAGTTTATAGTGTTATTTAATGATGGAAAATTTGTTGAAAGTATGGAACTTAGTGTTGATTCAAAAAAAAATTATATTGTCTCTGGTGCAGTTGGTTGTTGTCAATTTGATAAAAACAAATTAACATATTATAAGCCTCAAGGAATCTCTAATTATTGTAGGGAAGAAATTGTTGGAATTATCAAAGAAGAATTGCCAATTATAGATTATAATCAATTAGAAAAAACTTTGGTCGAATTTAATAACTCATAATTTTTTCAGTAGCTTTTTAAATAATTCTCTTTAATGTATTATTATGACATTAGAAACACAGTCGAAATCTGAAAAAGATTTTTCGGTGGCTCAAAAGAAGAATTTTGAAATTTTAAAGGGTACTAAAGATAGTAGTCCTAAAGAACAGATTAAAATTAATAAAGTTTTAGAGATTATTAAGCAAGGATTTGAGAGTTTCGGATTTAGACCTTTTGATACACCATTAATCGAATATTTGGACACATTAAAATATAAATATGATGAAGATGCTGAGATAGTTCAGGAAATATTCAAATTATCTGATAGGGGGGAAAGGGAACTTGGTTTAAGATACGACTTAACAGTTCCAATGTGTAGATTTGTAGCTCAAGAATATAAAAAATTAAAAAAACCATTTAGAAGGTATCAAATTGGAAAAGTTTTCAGAGATGGACCAATTAAAGCAGGAAGAATGCGTGAGTTTATGCAATGTGATGGTGATGTAGTTGGGATAAATGGTGTAGAAATAGAAGCTGAAGCTTTAATTATGTTCTATGAAACTTATGAAAAACTTGGAATTGATGGAATTTTAGAATTAAATAATAATAAAATTTTAAGAGGTGCTTTATTACAATCTGGTTTTGAAGAAAAAGATTTGTCTGCTATAATTTTAAGTATTGATAAATTAAAAAAGATTGGTGAAAAAGGTGTTCTAGAAGAAATTAAAAAGAAAAGTCTTGATGATGAAAAAGCCAAACTCGCAATAGATATTTTATCGAATAACTCTTTTGAAGAAATCAAAAAAGTATCAAAAAATGATTTATTAATAGAAGGAATTGAAGAATTAGAAAAACTTACAATTTTAATTAAATCTTATACAAATTTCCGAATTAATTTTTCAATGTCAAGAGGTTTAGATATATATACAGGCAATATTTGGGAAGCTTATGAGAAAAATGGGAAAATTAAATCTTCTATAGGTTCTGGTGGAAGATACGATAAAGTTATAGGTGATTATGTTGGAAATTCTGAAGTAATTCCTGCTTTAGGTGTAAGTTTTGGACTTGTTCCAATAATGATTTGTTTAGAAAAAAATGATGACAAAGAAGGATTAACTGATACTTTAATTGTTCCTTTAGATAAAAGTTTAGTTGAAAAATCATTTGATCTTGCAAATAAACTAAGAAAAAATGAAAATGTTGAAATGTTTTATGGATATAAACTAAAAAAAGCTTTTGATTATGCAGAATATTTGGGTTGTGAAAATTTAGTAATCTTGGGTAAAAATGATATTGAAGAAGGAGTATATACTCTAAAAAATCTTTCTTCGGGAAAAGAAGAAAAAGTTAAATTTTAACATTTTCATCTCTAATAAGTTAAACTAAATTGTCTTAAGTTAGTTTTTGCTATAGATAACATTGAAAAATGTTTAAACCTAATCCGAACATACTATATTCATTAACTCAAGACAATTCTATTGCTCTTGTTAATAAGTTATATATCTCATTAGTAAATGGGAATGATGATTTTTCACTCAGAACAATTAGGGTTGCAAGAAATTATGGATTAGAAACTTCTTTAGATATTGTTAAAAAGGATATATTAGTAAATTTTTATTCTGAATTGCTTAATTTAAATGCTGAATTGAGAAAAGAAAAACTCTCTAATGAAAATTTAAAAGGACTAAGAAGGATTTTAGCATATACAATTCACACTGATAACTAGAAACCTTTATATAATACATATTATTTATTTTTTATATGAGTACAGATAATTTACCAATTCAACCAACAATCAATATTGGTATTGTTGGACATGTAGATCACGGAAAAACTACTTTAACTAAGCTTCTTTCAGGGAAATGGACAGATACACATTCTGAAGAGAAAAAAAGGGGAATTACAATTAAACTAGGTTATACGAACTTTATTATTTATTCTGATGGAAACAAATTCAGTTCAAAAAATGAGGATAATCTAAAATCATTAAAGAAAGTATCTATTGTAGATGCTCCAGGACATGAGAGTTTTATGGCAACAATGATTTCAGGAGCAGCAGTAATGGACTGCGCATTATTACTAATTGCAGCTGATGAAAAATGTCCACAACCTCAAACAATTGAACACTTAAAAACTTTAGAGATTGCTGGAATTAAACAAGTAATTGTTATTCAAAATAAAATTGATATGGTATCTAAAGAGGAAGCTTTAGAAAATTATCAAGACATTAAAAAATTTTTAAAAGGAACAATTGCACAAGATTCTCCGATTATGCCTATGTCTGCTCAATATGGGGCAAATCTCTCTGAATTATTGAAAAGTATTGTTGAACATTTTAAAGATCCACAAAGAAATTTAGATGATAAACCTTTAATGAATATTGTAAGATCTTTTGATATAAATAAACCTGGAGATAGTTATTTAAAACTTAAAGGTGGAATTCTTGGAGGTTCCATACAAAAAGGATGTTTTAGTGTTGGAGATGAAATTGAAATTAAACCTGGATTTGCATATAGTAGAGATGGTAAAGTATTTTATGAATCAATTTATGCAAAAATTGAAGGTTTAATGTCTGATAAGGATAAGTTAGAAACTGCAGTTCCAGGTGGAAGTGTTGCAGTAATGACTGGACTTGATCCTACTAACACAAAAACTGACTCATTAGTTGGTCAAATTGTAGGATTAAAAGGTTCTTTACCTGAACCATTAACTCAAGTAAATTTTGAGAATAATTTATTTCCAAAAGTAATTACAAGTAGTGGTGAGTTTGAAGTTAAACCTTTTGTTCCAAGTGAACCTTTAATGTTAATTGTAAATTCACTAACAACTGTTGGTGCTGTAATCAAAACCAATCCTAAAGAAACAACTGTTTCATTAAGAAAACCTGTAATGGCTTTTGAAGGAGACCGAGTAGTAATCTTTAGAAGATTTGAAGGTAATAAATGGCGTATTATTGGTAACGGAATCATTAAAATTTAATTTTATTTAGTATATTTTTCTCCCTTTTTTTTTTAACTTTTTTCTATATAATATAAGATAATAATTCCTTTCTTACTATCTAATAATAAAATAACTTTATATTACAATTTTGAGAAAGATTACTATGTTTGAAAAAGGATATTTTTCTATTGAGCTTGCAAGGGATGAGTTGAACTCTTATTTTGGTGGAGGAATCCCTAAAAACTCGATAATTTTAATAGAAGGAGAGGATGGTTCAGGAAAAAGTATTCTTTGTCAAAGGTTTTCATATGCAATGTTAAAAAATAATGTAAAAATTTCTTATATTAGTACTGAGCTAAATACTTTAGATTTTATTAAGCAATTAAACTCACTAAATTACAATATAAATAATTATTTTTTGAATCAACAAATGTTATTTTTGACTATGGTTCCTTTTTTAGGAAAAGTTAAATTTGATGAAGACTTTTTAAAAAAAATAATGGAAAATAAAAGAATTTTTGAAAGTGATGTAATAATATTTGATACACTTTCATTTTTGTTAATTAAACAAGGTTCTGAAGAAAGTGAATTTTATGATATTATAAATTTTTTTAGAAAACTTAACAATCTAAATAAAACTGTTATTTTCACAATTGATCCTACTCAACTTGATAGTAAATTTCAAAATCTTTTAAGAAGTGTTGCAGATTTATTTTTGAGTATTGCAGTTAAAAAAATAGGTGGAGAAGTAATTAGGAACATTGAAGTTAAAAGATTCAAAAGACCCTATGGAATTTACAAGAATAGTATTCCATTTAGAGTAGAGCCTAAAGAAGGATTGATTATCGAAATCGGAAGTTATGCATAAAAATGGAAATTATAAATAATATTTTAAAATTTGATTTAATAAAAATTGTACAAAGTAAAATGCATAGCATTGCTTCACAATTCAATCAAAGATTGATGTGTGCCAAAAATATTTCATTTTTGAGTATGTCTAAAAATTTCTTTGAAATTTTTGCACTCTCTGAGGTGGCTCAAAAGTGGTAGAAAAACAACATTTTTCAAAAACATTAGATTTTAATGAAGCACAAGCTAAATTTTCCCATTTAAGAGAATTTGTTACTAAAATTTCTAAAATAAAAGGAGTTCCAGAATTTAGAACACAATTGGATAGGAGTTTAAAAGATGTTGAAAATCCAAACATTATTTATCCGGTAGGTGATCCTATTTTTATTCATTTAAGTCAAGAAAGTGAAGATTCTAGTAGTATTATTTACACTGTAATCATGCCAGAATTAACTAAAGATGAAAAAGAGTATTATGATGCTATTGTAGATAGAATAATTGAAGTAGCACATACAGCAAAAATTCCAAATACTCTTGAAGAATTAAAAGATGTTCTTGTAAGTTTGTATAATGATGTAGTTCATATTAGTCATCCTCCTGAAAAACCAAATTTTTTAAATAATCTTGGAAAAAAAATAACAATCAATGAAACTCAATATCATAATATTTTATTCAGTTTAATTAAAGATAGACTAGGTTATGGAAAATTAGAGCCTTTATTAAGAGATATGTATATTGAAGATATATCTTGTGTAGGTTTAGGTTCAATTTGGATAATTCATAAAGTTTTTGGAAGTATTGAAACTACAATTGTTTTTGATAATGATATTGAATTAAATAAATATATTGTAGAATCTTCTGAAAGAGTAGAAAGGCCTGTATCTGAAGCAAGACCTGTAGTTGATGCAATTATGCCTGATGGTTCAAGAGTAAACTACATCTATTCTAGAAAAGTAAGTCTTGGTGGTTCATCATTTACAATCAGGAAGTTTAATGAAACTCCTATTAGTGTACCTATGCTTGTTAATTGGGGAACTTGGAGTGCAGAGATGGGAGCATATTTATGGTTATGTTGTGAAAGTGGAGTTTCAATGTTTGTTTGTGGAGAAACTGCATCAGGAAAAACTACAACTCTTAATGCAATGACTGCATTTATTCCATTTGACTTTAAAGTGTATTCAGTAGAGCAAACTCCAGAGATTACTCTTCCACATCCTATTTGGCAACATTTAGTTACAAGAGAGTCTGGAGAAAAAACTGATGTTACAATGTTTGATTTACTTATTGCATCATTAAGATCAAGACCTGACTATATTATTGTTGGTGAAATTAGGGGTAAAGAGGCAAATATTACATTTCAAGCAATGCAAACTGGTCATCCAGTAATATCTACATTTCACGCAGGTTCCGTTCATTCAATGATTCAAAGACTTACAGGAGATCCAATTAATATTCCTATTGCTTTCATTGATAATTTAAATATTGTAATTATTCAATCTGCAGTATATGTTAAAGGGAAAGTTGAAAGGCGTGTGTTAAGTGTAACTGAGATTATTAATTATAATGATGAAGTTGGAAAAGTTTTAACAAAAGAAGTATTCCATTGGGATCATGGTAAAGATCAACATCTTTTCAGAGGTTTATATAATAGTTATATCTTAGAGCAGAAAATTGCAAAGCATCTTGGTTTAGCTGACGCAAGAGATATTTATAATATTATGAAAAATAGGACAAAAATTATTGAAAAATTAATTCAGAAAAATATTATGGATTATTTTGAAGTTGTGAAAATTTTAAAGAGATATAGGACTGATGGAGAAAGTTCTCTTCCATTCTCTTTATAATATAATTAAAATGAATCTAAAAAAATCCAAAATAAATTTCAAGGAGGTTAAAATAATACAGTCAAAAAATAAAGTTTTTTTCGGTACAATTTTACTCCTGGAGGTTAAAATAGAATGAACAAAAAAAATTTGTTTAAATTTTTAAGCACATTTTGTGTTTTAAGGAGAAACAAAAAATGAACAAAATATTTGCAGCAATTGGTGTAAATGATTTCAAATCATACTTAGAGAAATATTTTTTACCTATTTTTTTAATGGATTTTTTTATTCTTTTCATTTTTCTATTTGGTTTTCAAGGAACAATGTTCAAACTTATGGGTTTTGGAATATTTTTTGGAGTTCTTCTTTTACTCTTCGCATATCCTATAATGCTTATAGATAATCAATCTAGAAATATTGAAGACAATCTTCATTATTTTATCACTTATGCTGGTGCATTAAGTACAGTTAATTTAGAAAGAAAAGAGATGTTTAAAGATCTTTCTGAAAAAGTGAGATATAGGGAAATTGCAAACGCTTTCAAGAAATTAACATATCTTGTGGAGAGTATTAAAATTGATTTTTCAACAGCTGCATACAAAACTTCTTCTCTTTACAAATCAGAGCATTTTTCAAGATTTTTAGAGCGTATGGGAATTGCTCTTTCATTTAATGCTAATATTTCAAAATTCTTTTTAGATGAACAGAAATCTCTTATGAATTCTTATGCAATTGTATATAAAGAAGGTTTAGAGAGAATTAAAGTAGCACAGGATATGTTTGTATCTTTAGTTTTAGCTTTTGCTTTTGTTTTATCAACAATTCTTTTAATGCCTTTTTTAACTGGAATTGATGGAACAGTATTTTTACAATTCGGAATATTTGGAATCTTAATTCTTGATGTTATGGTTATAGCATTTACAAAGTTTTATTTGCCTGAAGATACACTTTATCATAAATTAGGGTATGATGATGGAAGAAAAAAAGTAGTAGTAACATTTTTCATATCATTAATATTAAGTTTACTTATAGCACCTTTTGTATTTTTTTTTGATGTAAGTTTAGCACTTAAATTTGCAATATTTTTAACACCATATATGATTGTAGGTTGGTATGCTAACTTTCAAGAAAAGATGGTTTGGAATAGGGATATTTTATTTCCTCCATTTATCAGGAGTCTTGGTGATGTTCATCAGTCAAAAGGTGGAACTCTAACTACAACAGTAGAAACTCTTTTACCTCACAATTTTGGAATATTAAATGATATGCTTATTAAAGTATATAAAAGGCTAAAAATAACAAAAAATAAATTTACTTCTTGGTATTATTTTAGTAAAGAGAGTGGAAGTTCATTAATTGCAGAATTTATGGATATTTTCGTAAGTGTTGTCTATAGAGGAGGTTCTGCTCAGGTTGCAGGAGAAATTGTAAGTGATAATATGAGTAGAATCAATGGTTTAAGAGACATTAAAAAAGAGTACACCTCATCTCTTAAAGGAAATATTTATGGTTCTTTCTTCGGATTTGCATTAACAATTTATATTAGTCTTTTAATTAGTATGCTTTTACTTAACATATTCTCATCAATGACTGCAGGCGTAGATGGAATGGCAGCAGAACTTATAAGAGGGATATTTCCTCTAGATGTAGATGCCAATTTAGATACTGCGACAAATTATGTAGCTGTAATTCTTTTAATCCATGCAGTAGGATCAGGATTTTTTGTAAAACTAGTTGATGGAGGAAATTATTTTTGTATGTTCTTTGATATAGTAATGTTAATGTGGATTGGTGTTGCTATGGAGATACTTTTAACTGTAATGTTTAAAGCAATGTTCTCCTCATATTTCGTATGACGAGAGATTAGAGTGTGTAAAATTGAATAAAATCCTCACACTTATAAATATAACTTAATTTTATTTTTTATGAAGTATTTATGTTACCAAGGATTCTTTATATTTTTACCATTTAGTTTAGTTTCAAAAAGCTCGAGAATTTTTTTTAAAGATTCAATAGATTGTATACTGGGAAAAATAACCTCTAAAAAATGTGAGGTTATTTTTGAGACTAAAATAAAAAGCAAGATTGTAGGAAGAATATTAAAAATTTTACCAACTTTTGCAAAGAATATAAGAAAGTATTTTAGGATTTATTTTAATATATTTTTCATAATATATTTTATTTTATTAATATCAATATTAATTAAAATGTATTCTATAATTAAAATCAATTTTTATTAAAAATGAAGTTTTTAAACAAAATAAACAAAATAAACAAATTAGATAAATTTAAATCTGATTTTGAAATATATAAGTCAAATCAAAATCTTATTTATTTTGATTCTGCATGTGTTACTCTAAAACCTAAATGTGTAGTAGATAAAATTTGTGAGTATTATAATGAATATCCTGTATGTTCTGGAAGAAGTACTCATTTTTTAGGCATTCAAGCACAAAATGAAGTAGATCAAGCAAGAAAGAGAATTCAAAAGTTTTTTGGAGCTAAGAATAAAGAAGAAGTGATTTTCACCAGAAATACAACTGAAGCAATAAATATAGTAGCAAGTTCATTTAATTTTGAAAAAGATAAATACATATTAATTACAGATAAAGAGCATAATTCTAATTTTCTACCATGGGTAAGACTTGAAGAACAAAAAAAAACAAAGCTAAAAATTATTGAAACTAATTGTAAAGATTTAGATTTAAAAGAATTTGAGAAATTCATGAAAAAAAATAAAGTTCAATTAGTTGCAATAAACTATATTTCAAATGTTGATGGTAATATTAATCCTGTTGAAAAAATAATTCAAATTGCTCATAAATATAACTCGTTAGTACTTCTAGATGCTGCGCAAGCAGCAGGTCATATTAAAATTGATGTTCGAAAATTAGATGTTGATTTTATGTGTATCTCTGGACATAAAATGCTAGGTCCGTCAGGCATTGGTGTTTTATATGCAAAAAAAGAAATATTAGAGAATATGAATCCTAATTTAATTGGTGGAGATACTGTAAGTGATGTAAATTATCCAAAATATAGTTATTTGCCTTTACCAAATAAATTTGAAGCAGGATTGCAAAATTATTCGGGAATGGTTGGATTAGGGGAAGCTACTATTTATCTAAATAAAAACTTTAAAGAATTACATAATAGAGTAAAAGAAAATTTAAATTATTTATTTAAAGAACTTAAAGATTTACCTATTGATATTATTTCAAAAAAAGAAAACAATTGTGGTATATTCACATTTATTCCAAATAATTTAGATTCAATCGAACTCTCATTAATTTTAGATGAATTTAAAATATGTACTAGAGCTGGAGCTTTTTGCGTTCATAATTGGTTTAACAAATATAAAAAACAACATGCAATACGAATTTCTCTAAATATTTATAATACTAAAGAAGATTGTATAAAATTAGTTGGAGTATTAAAAAATATAGTATAATTTTTTAAGGTTTAAAAATACTTAAAAAATCATTTCCCATTCCAAAAATTAGAGCAAGACTAATAAATATTATAACTATAATTAAAATTAATTTTACTGTACTCTCAGTTATTGCTTTTTTATTTTTTAAAAAATAATTATAAATTATAGGAGTTTTCATTTTATCCATTTTTTATTCTTTCTCCTTAAGAGATGTATGTAATTTATTAGCTTTTAGTTTAAACTTTGAAAAATATTTTCCTAAAAATAACATTATTATAGTAGATATAACAAGCATTATCATAATTATATTTTTATTTGAATCATAAACATCCCAAGTATAAAATACTGCAAATATATAAATTGAAACAGATGCTACAAATAAAACTAAGAAGAATTTCTTATATCTTAAATAATAATATGTAGCAAATACTATTGCTATAATAAACACTAAAATCCCTAATCCTATTGACCAAGTAGCTCCCACCATTATACATCAATCCTCCTTAAATAATCCCCAATTAAAAACAAAATTATTGCAATTGAGAAATATATAATTGCATTTATTGCTAAAGTAATATTTAAATAATTTATAATAAAATATCCAATAGCCGTAAAAAGGAAAAAGAATCCAATACTATAGAATACACTTTGAATTTCCATTTTTTTACATAGTAATAAAATTGGTTAGAAATCAATTTTTAGATTTCTATTCCCATTTATATAAAATTGTAGTCTTTAATGTTTTTAAATTTATTGTTTTTTAAGAAATAAATTCCTCAATATCTTCAATTGAGTTAATTTCAGATAAATTTTTATCTTTTCTAAGCATGATGATTCGTGGAAAACGAAGAGCATAACCAGATTTATATGTTTGTGATTTTTGAATCTCTTGATATTTTACTTGAATTATAATTTTAGGTTCAAAATAAGTAATATTTTTTTCCTCATAAGTTTTAAGTGGTTCTAGTAATTTAGTTAAATTATCTATTGTATGTCCCTCATCTCCTAATTCTTTAACTCCTGAAGATACTTTTCCAATTTCTAAAAATTGATCTGAATCATCAATGTAATCATCATTTTTAACTCCGACAATAAAAGAAGAGTAGAATCCTGCTCTTTTCCCTGTTCCATGTTCTGCTCCTAAAATTACAACATCAATATCTTCTTTTGTCTCTTTTAGTTTAGCCATAGCTCCAGTTCTAAGTCCAGGTTTATATGTTGAATTTAGATTCTTAACCATAAGTCCTTCTGTTCCTCTTTTAATACTCTCTTTAAAAAAATTTTCTGCATCTTTCTCATTTTCAGCAACAATTGAATTAGTTGCTGAAAAAAACAATAAATCTTGATATTTCTTTAAAGCTGACTTGTTTTTCAAATTAAACTTAATTTCATTTCCATTTTTCACAATTCTAACATCAGAATTATCTAGAATTACTTCTTCTTTCGTAATTTCTGTTTTCTTATTGGTAAATCTAGTTAAGTCCATTTTTATTCTTGAAATCAAAATATTGCTTAGAAATATTATCAAATATTTCTTTTATTCATATATTATTATAATTAAATTAATCAGATTTATAAATACTACTATTTGTTATATCCTTATGGTTGAAGCTGAGATTTCGAATATGTATATAATTTTAATTAAGGTAAAAGAATTAATTGAAAAGGATAAGAAAAGTGAAGCTTTAAGAGTTTTGAAAACACAATTCAGTCCTTTATATGCTAAATTATATAATATTAATGAGGCTTTAGTCGAAGGCTCTTTATCTTATTATTTTGATTTTGCAAGAAACAAATTTACTAATTCTTGTGCTTTTCCTGTACTAGATGAGTTTGATGTAGGATTTACAAAAGAAGAAATTAAAAGTTTCTTTAATGAGGCATGTTCTGCATTAAGAATGATTAATGAGAAAATAAAATAGTTAAAATTATAATTCTATACTTTACGAATATAATAAAAATTTAAGAAATTTTTAAACACAAGAAAAGTTTAAACCTTTCTTATGCCTGGAATTAAATTCCATGGGATTCGTAAAGTTCAGACTTTACGAATAAAAACTAAAAATGCTGTATGATCAATTTCTTTTTGGTGTTCAGGCCTGGCAACTCTCTCCCAAACTCTCCAATGTCTTAACATTACTTCGGAAATTTCTTCTAGATATAATGTATTAATTTGTGAAATAGACTTTGTAATCTCTTGAATTTGACTAATTGAAGGTACATAACATACAACATACTGGCCAGATTTTAATCCAGATAGCTCTTTTTCTAGAACTGAAACAGGTTCAGGCATATCTAAGAATAATAAATCGTACTCTTTAATATTCTCAATCTCTTCAGCTAAATCTTTATTTACAAGTTCAACATTATCAACTCCTGTAAATTTAATATTCTTCTCAACAATTTTACAATGTTCTTCTCTAATCTCATAAGATAAAACCTTTTTAGTAAATTTTGCAAAGAAACAAGTTGCAGCTCCGCTTCCTGCTCCTGCTTCAACAACTGTAGAATTCTTATTGATTCCACTCCTAGATAAAATATAACCTAAATCTTTAGCCATAATTAATTGTGGACCTCGTTTATACTTTTTAGTTAAATCGTATCCATTTGCTTCAAAAATCATAAATTCTCTATTAGTCTGAGTTAATGCTCTTGAATTACCAGACTTAATGTCTTCTTCTTTAATAAATCCTTCTTTACAATGAAAATCTCCATTTTCTTGTGTATAATAATAATAATTTCCTGTTTTTTTACTAATTAAAACCTTCATATAATATATAATTCAAGTCTATATTATAAAATTTAGCACAATTATTACTGTTTGCCCCTAAATGAGAGTAACAAACATAAGTTTTATAAATAATTAATCTTCATTATTATTGTTACTATGAAATAACAACATCAGTAAAGTTTATAAATAAACAATTACTAATGAATATTACCACTCTAAAATGATTAGAAAGATGAAAACAATAAAAAGCTTATTTGTAGCAATTTTCGTATTTGCTGCATTAATGACAGGTGTTTTTGCAGACCCAATCAGTGTAACTGATTTAAATGTAGTTAACGATAATGGTGACTATGTTGTATTAGTTTCATTAGGTAATGCAAATATTGCAAGCGGAATAGTAGACGAGCTAAATGTAGAAATTGAAGAGCTTGGAACTTCAAAGAATTTAGGTTTCTTTAAAGTTGAAACAAACGAATCACAAGTTGAATTGTTCAATTTAAAAGACTTAACTGA
Source organism: Candidatus Woesearchaeota archaeon (assembly GCA_027858315.1). Classification (NCBI taxonomy): domain Archaea; kingdom Nanobdellati; phylum Candidatus Woesearchaeota; species Candidatus Woesearchaeota archaeon. The sequence goes on along the minus strand of JAQICV010000058.1, from coordinate 9,763 downwards.
TAATTATGATTTACTAAAAAAAGGTGAAACATATACAGTTACTATATCAACAAGTACTAACAGTATGACTGAATCTTTTTTATTCGGTACTGAGAAAGATACTGAAGGATTAGACTTAATTATTGAAGAAGTAGAAGTTGATGGTTTAGAATTAAACGACAACGATGAACTTCAAGTAATTAACGGTGAATCAATTGAAATTCAATTAAGATTCAGTGCTTTAGGTAACTTTGATGATGCTAGGTTAAGAGCTGAAATTGTTGGTTATGAACATGGTGATATTTACTCTTCAACTGATGTATTTGCTGTTGTAGAAGGAAAAACATATGTTAAAACATTAACTTTAAACTTGCCAGCTGATATGGACTCTCAAGAGAGTTACAAATTAAGATTAAGTGGTGCAAACGACTTATCTGGTTTAACTTACAAAGATTATGTATTATATGTTGATACACAAAGAGATAGAGTAGATGTACTAGATTTAGTATTAACTCCTAGCTCAGGTGTAGAACCAGGTCAAAACATTATTGCTAATGTAAGACTAAAAAATAGAGGACAACAATCTCAAGATTCAGTAAAAGTAAGTATTGCTGTTCCTGGATTAAACATTGTTGAATCAAGTTATGTAAGTAACTTAAACTTTGATGAAGTTGTAACTTCTGACGATATGTTATTATTCGTACCTGAAGAAGCTGTTGCTGGTCAATATGAAGTAGTAGTATCATTAACTTATGATGATGGTTATACTGCAAGTACAGAATCATTTGCTTTAAACATTTTAGCTCCTAGATTAATTGCTGAAGATAACTTAATTGTTAGTTTCAATAACAATGTAGATTTAGTTGCTGGTGATGCAAAAACATTTGATGTTGTAATTGCTAACCCTAACTCAGAGAGTAAACCAATCTCAATCACAGCTTTAGAGAACGCTTGGGCAGATGTTCAAGTTAGTCCTAGTTTAGCTATGGTTGCAGGTGGTAGTGATGCTCAATTTAAAGTAACAGTTACTCCTAAATCTGCTGTTGAAGGTGAGAAATCATTAACATTAACAGTAAAAGAAGGAACAAATGCTGTAAGTGAATTAACTGTAAACACATATGTAGAAGGTAAAGCTCAAGTTAACTATGTTAATATTGCTTTAGCTGTATTACTTGTGATTGCAATTATTATCTTACTATCATTAGTTGTAACTATTGCTAGAAGAAAAAACGAAGGTTCAGATGAAGAAACTTCCTCAACTGAGGAATATTACTAATCCCCTTCTTCCGTGATTAGAATCCAATTTGGATTCTAAAAAATTAATTTTTAGTCTAGTTTCCTAGAGTAAATTAGTACTAAAATTAATGGTATTTATTTTTTGATTATTATTTCTTGAACTTAGAATTTTACTATGAATATAAATAGAATAAAGAATTATATTTATTGAATATTTTCAAGCCTTTTAAGGGCATCATAAACAGACTTATTTCTAATTTGAACATCTCTAATAGCTCTTGACATTTCAACAGGTTTCTCATGTTGCCAGATATTTCTACCAATTGCAAACCCATGAATTCCACATTCATTAACTTCTTTAATTTGAGCTAAGAACTCTTTAGAAGTATTTGTTTTAGCTCCACCTGCCATAAGCATTCTTGCCTTTCCACCAGCTCTAATTTGTCTTTTCATATCTTCAGGATTGCCATTATACTTCATCTTAAGCATATCTGCTCCTAACTCTAGACCTTCTCTTGCAGCATATTCTAGAACATCTCCATTTAAGTCTCCTCCTTTTAGTTTATCTATTTTTTTACCTCTAGGATACATCCATGAAGTAACAGGTAATCCGAAATCATGAGCCTCTTCTTGAACTCGTTTAAAATCTTCGAGAATTTTATTTTGAAACTCAGAACCTGGAAAATTAGTAAAACCAATAGCTTTAGCTCCAAGCTCAACAGCTTTTTTCACGCTACAAGTAATAGGGGAATAAGGATCTCCTCCAAGTCCAAGTGGTGAAGAAGGATTCAATTTACCATTAACTTTAATCACAAGATTAACCTTATAAGAACTTGAATACTTCTCTGCTAAACCTTTTTGACAGATAAATCCATCAAACTCTCCCTTCTCAGCAATATTAAAAATATAATCAGGATCAATAGTCTTTCCAGGTAAATCTTTTGGACCATGTTCAAGACCTTGGTCTTGTGCTAAAAACAAAGTTTTACCTCTTGTTTGAAGCTTATCTAAATTTTTATTTACTTCTCTCATATAAGTCATAGAAATTTATTAATTTATTTATTAAAAAGAATTTGTCATTTTTAAAGAGGAGTTAAAGATATAATCAATTAAAAATATCTACAATATTTTCAAATTCAGATTCATCTTTTTTAATTAAATTTGAATTTCCAATACTGCATTTATATTCTTGTTTAAGAACATCATTAACCATAGATTTTAATTCTTTCAAATCCTCAAGTTTAGTATTTAAAATTTCACTTCTTTCATTCTTCAAATACTCATAATCAACCCCTCTAATATAATTCATAGTTAATCTTTGAGACTCAGCTTCAAGTAAAACAGGTTTATCTAAGCTACTAATTGTACCTATAATATTTTTCCTAATTTCTTCTTCACTCAAGTCTAACTTATTTAAATATTCTACTAATTTATTATAATTTTCATAAGTCTTTTTTAAATTTGGATCTCTATATGAAATTAAATCAAAGCTACCATTTCTGGTTATATTTGCCATAGCTCCATATGCTCCACCCTTAACTCTTAAGTTCTCCCATAAATAATCATACGATAATAGGTTCTTTAATACTATGTGAGTTCCACTATATTTGTAATCAAGTAAATTGATATCGTATCCAATTCCAACATAATTAACATTAGAGTTAGTTAAGAATCCTTCATTTAATTTTTTAAGTTCAAACTTATATTCATAATTTTTAGTTGTTTCAGATTTCAAATCTAATTTATCTAATTCCTTGAAATTAAAATTTGTTGAGGTAATATTTAGTATTAATTTATCTTTATTGAAAATCAAATTATAAACTTCATATAAAGTTTTCATAATTTCATCCTTCTTAGTAGAGAAGTTTTTATCTAAATTCTTAATAAAATTATAAAAATCAATTCCTTTTGTTAATTCATTGTATTTACCCGAATTACTATAATAAGAATTAATCCTAGTTGCTGCATATGAATGTCCTGAATTTACTATTGAATTTTCATATCTTGATTTTACCTTTTTCAATAATTCACTAACTTTACCTTCTTCTATAATTATATTGTTAAATGTCTCATTTAGTAATTCAGCTAATTTATCATAGTTTTGAGAGAGTATCTTAGTTGATACAACTAGTTTTGGTTTCAAATTCTTCTTTAAATCTTGAATTCCTTCTAAATGGATACTTAGGTCTCCAGTATATATATTAATTAAATTAGCAAAATCATCAAGAGAATAATTCTTAGTTCCACTCTCTTCTAAAATTGCAGTAAGTAAAGATAAATATTGAATCTTATCTTGAGGAATCTTTGTTGCATCAAAATAGAAATTAATATAATCAATATTATTTGTATTAGTTTTATATTCTATTATTTCAAAATTATCCTGTTGATTTATATTAGTATTAATGAATTTAGGTTCTTTATCTATTTTCTCCTTATCTAGAACTTTAATAGTTTTCATACCTTCAACTGAGTCTCCGTCATTTTGATATTCATTAACTCTTTTTGTTTGAGTAATAATTTCTTCAATTTCATTTTCAGATAAATTCTCTTTATATTTTTTCAACTTATCTTTAACATCACTCTCAAAATCTAATTCAAGATTAGGTTTTAATATTAAAAGAGCATTATGATTATTATTAATCAAGTATTTTTCTATTAACTCTTCAAAATATTCTTTTTTAACTTTTGATTTGATATTAGTTAGTAATCCATTATACTTAATATGTCCTAAAGGATTCCCTTCGTATAACCATGAGTCCAAAATTTTAATATTTGTTAGAATTCCATTAGGCATATTCTCATCGTAGAATCTTCCTTCTTTTAGCATGAATTCTCTCTGATTAATCGCACCTTGAATTAACTCTTCATTAATTCCATTTTTTATTAAATCAATTAGAGTATCATAAACAACAGTCTTAAATTTATCCAAATTCTCAAGTTTAGTATTTTCTAAAACTAAATCAAATATAGGTTGTAAAATCAATTCTTCACTAAATCCACCATGAACATCTTCACTAAGTTCAGCCTTAAATAAAGCTTTTTTCAAAGGTGATGATTCAAATCCCATAAGAATTGATCCTAATATATCAAAGCCTAGCATTAGTTCATAATCAGTTGCATCTCCTATCACAAAATTCCATCCAAATAAATATTTTTCTTCAATACCATCTTTACTTGAACAAGGATATTCAATAACCTTTTCAATAGGATTATCAAAAGGTTTTTCAGTCTTTATTTTATGTACAAATTCTTCATCAAAATCAAAGTTAGATAAATATTTATCATTAATTAATTTTAATTCTTCTATAATTTCTAAATCACCATGTAAGAATATATAAGAATTTGTTGGATGATAATATTTTCTATGAAATTCTAAGAAATCTTCATAACTCAAATTAACAATATCTTGAGGATCTCCACCACTTTCAACTCCATAACAATTATTAGGAAATAATTCTCTCTGAGAATGAGAACATAGAAGCCTATTAGGTGTACTAAAAGCACCTTTCATCTCACCATAAACAACTCCACTGTATTTCAATTCATCATTTTTATCATTCAACTCAAATCTCCATCCTTCTTGTAGAAAAATTTCTTTCTCAGAATAGATATTAGGATATAAAACTGCATCAAGATAAACTTCCATCAACTTCTTATATTCTTCTGAATTAGTTGTAGAAAAAGGATACATTGTCTTATCAGGAAAAGTAAATGCATTAACAAATGTATTAATTGTACTCTTTACTACTTGTGCAAAAGGGTCTTTTATTGGAAAATTCTTTGAACCACATAAAACGCTATGTTCTAGAATATGTGGAAGTCCAGTATTATCATAAGGTGGAGTCTTAAAACTAATTGAGAATGTTTTATCAACTGAATCATTTTTCATAAACATTAATTTTGCTCTAGTCTTCTCATGTTCAAAAATATAAACATCAGATTCTACTTCTTTAAGTTCTTCAATTTCAACTAATTTGAAACCTTCATATATTTCATTAATTTTCAATTCTATATTTTCCATTTTTTAAACTTTAAATTCTCCTTTGTCATAAATTACTTTAGTGGATCCATCAGGTAAATAAGCTGTAACTTTTCGATTAGCAGTTGATACAATATCAGTATGAACTACGCTACAATTGAATCCTAATTCATCCCATTCTTCATCAGTTTTATCTAAATCTCCGATAAATGAATCCTTATATGAAGAACCAATTGCAATATGAGTATTTCCAAACTCTCCTCCAACGTTCTCATCATAAAGAGTATCTGCCATAAATTTAGTAATTCTTGATATTCTTGAATCAGTCAATGAAAACTCACCTATTTTATTGGCTCCTTTCGTTGCAATCATCTCTTTTAAAATATCTTCTCCTTCACTAGCACTAGAATTAATGATTAGTCCATCTTTAAATTCTAATTCTATATCTGTAATCTTATTTCCATAACTATAAAGAGGTTCAGTAAATCTAATTTTTCCATTTGTACCTCTCCAATCAGGAGATATAAAAATCTCATAAGAAGGAATATTAATACCTACTCCACAAAGCCATTTTCTATTTGAACCTAATTGTACCCATAAATCAATATCTTCTGACTCAACATGAACTTTTTGTATTTTTAAATCAGTTAGTTCATTACTTACCCTTTTAATTTCAGCATCAATTTTTTTCCACTCAGAAACAGGATCTTCTTTATCTAGGTAGCAGGCTTTAATAATCTCATCCCAATACTCCTCTAAACTCAGATTTGCTTCTTTGGCCATTGCTGGAGTCCCATACCCAACTAGAGTCCATGAAAAATTACCTGCATGTTCTTTATCATTCCTCCATTTCATATACGGACTGTAAGCTTTTTGCTTCAGTAGAATTTTCTTAGGTTCAATTCCTTTCAATTCATCTAAGTCATGATCTCCAATAATTTGTAATAAATGATCTGCTTCATCAATTTTCCCTTTCATAAACTTCTCTGGAAAAAATCCAATTTGTTCCTCATTACCAAATTCAAACATATCTCTAGCAATTCCATCTGCTCTTAAATCAATAATTGGGTTAGCTCCTGCTTTGATTATTTCTCGATTAACAAAATTAAGAATAGGTCTTGCGCATTCACTAATTTGAACTAGAACTATATCTCCTTTATTTACACCTTTTGCATTATTTAATCCAAAATTAACTAATAATTTAGCATACTTCTCGAGTATTTCATCACTTGGTTTGTATTCCATAAAATAAATTGAAAAGAAATACTTTTAAATATTATGTATTTTGTATGCAAATATAACATATAAACACATAAAATTTATATAAAACTTTCTTTTAAATATAATATATACTATTAAAATGGCAAAATTAACACATAAAAAAAAAGTAATTCTACCTGAGATGAAGTATGCTACATCAATATTTGATATTGGTAAAGGTTTGATGTTTGCAAATAAAAAAAAAATTGAAAAAGGAATGTGTTTAGTTATGCCAACAAGAAAAAATCAAAAATATGTGAGTGCAGTTACAATGTTTTTTTGTTTTCATCCAATGGATATAATTTTTATTAACAAAGAATTCGAAGTAGTAGATAATATAACCCTAAATCCTTGGAAGTCTTCATATGTACCAAAAAAACCTTGCAAATATGTAATTGAATCTACAAAAGATAAATTTAAAAATATAACTATTGGAGAAAAAGTAAAACTAGAAATTTAATCAATATTTAATTTTTCTTTAATAATTTTATCAATTTCTTTGAAAGTTTTAACTCCTTCAATTTTCACATTATCAATAATTATAGTAGGATTTCGAATAATATTATTATTCTCTGCATATCCTATTTCTTCTAAAATGTCAAATTCATATTTTTTTGTATTAATACACTCTCTAAATTGTGTATAATTCAAAGATAAATTTTGAGCAAACATATCAACATCAATTTCAGTAACTGTTTTTTTAGTAAGCAATAAATTGTGGTACTCCTCAGACATACCTTGTTCATCTGCGCAATGAACTGCTTGTGCATAAAGTAAAGATTTTTTATGAATATTTAATAGAGGATTATCAATAACAACATAATTCACAAGACCCGTATCAATATATTCTTCTTTAATCTTACTATATACTTTCTCATGAAATTTTTTAGAGAAAGGAGACTCATAATCTATAAAACCAATAATAGTAAGAGTTGCATTAGGATTCCCGAAAGTTATAATTCCATTAATTGGAGTGATTATCGGAGATTCAATTAACAAATCATAATCCAAGTTAAAATGGCCAGTAAATGACTCATATTTATTATAAATTTTTTTATCAAAACTAATTACAAAAACTAACATTAAAAGAATAATTAAAATAATACTCAATTTCAATGTTATAATTTTCCAGTTTCGTCTTTTATCAAATATATTCATTTTATAACTCACTCTCAACAGTAATATAAGGATTAGGCATTAATCCTTTAAGAGTTTTTTTAGCCCTTTTTCTGTCAACAAAACCTTGCCATGCAATCATTGCTCCATTATCCATACAATATTTTAAAGGAATTGAATCGTACTTTGCTCCTCTAATTCTACACATTTCTTTTGCCATTTCAACAAATCTCTTATTTGCAGCAACTCCACCAACAATTACAAACTCTTTCTTATTTGTATACGCAATAGCTCTCTCAGCAACTTCCATAAGCATTGCAAAAGTAGTTTCTTGAAGAGAATAACACAAATCTTCAACTTTATCTCCTTTTGAGAGTCTTTGTTTAACAAAGGAATGAATGCCTGCAAAACTAACATTCATACCTTTAATTGTGTACGGGATTTCAATATAATTAGTCGATTTCTTTGCTACTTCTTCAATCTTAGGACCTCCAGGAAAACCTAAATTAAAATCTTTAGCGCAAGAATCAAATAAGTTACCAAGACCTATATCTTCAGTTTCACCATACACCTTATAATTACCTAAATCATCTTTTGCAATAACTTGTGAATTTACTCCAGTAATATTTAAAAATAAAGGATCTTTAAAACCTGTAAGCATTAAACCAACTTCAAGGTGTGACCTTATATGATTAATACCTACAATTTTCACATCATATTTAAGAGAAAGAGTCTTAGCTACAAGAGCTCCAATTTTCAGCGAATTACCAATACCTGGGCCTTGAGAAAAAGAAATCAAATCTAAATCTGAAAAAGTTTTATCAATAGATTTTAATAATTTTTTAGCTTTAATTAAAACTGAATCAAAATTTGCTACATGAAAATCTGAAAGTTTTCTAGGGTCCATACCTACATTATTTTGAAATAAGGATTTTTCACTAAATAAAATTTCTTTTTTTTTTGCATCAATAATTCCAATTCCAAAAGTATGAGCTGTTGATTCAATTCCTAAAATTAACATAGTAAAAGATAAAGAATTTTAATTTATAAGACTTTAGTTAAATTATTATTTTATACTGTCCTTATTAGAGTCGATGCAAAATACCAAATATAACTTAAAGCAAATAACATCAATACTCCAAAAACACAAGAAACTGCATAAACAACTTTTAATTTTGTAATATTATGTACTTTTGAGAGAATAGAAATATTAACATATATTCCCCAAATTAAAATTGCCAATAAAGTAAGTCCAAAAATTGCTCCAATTATAACACTTTTTTGAATAAATGTTGGTGGTATTATAGTTAAAACTAAAGATGCTAATAAAGTAAATGTTGATGCACCAATAACATACTTGATTGTTTCTAAATATGTTCCTTCAGCTTTAAATACTTTCAAGAATAAATGTAATAATCCAAAAACTCCAAAATATATAAATGAAAATTGAATTAATCCGACAACTATAACAATCAATATAAATAAATTTCCAATAGTATTGTAAATTGCATCAAAAGTTGGATCTGTGCTAATTAAATATAGCACGCTAATAAGCATAGTCAAAACAGATAAAAACATTCCAAATGAAAACACACCTAAAAAATTAGTATTTTCTTTAAGATATTCATATCCTTCCTCAAATTTTCCAAAAAATAATCTCGTTGTATTTTTAATATAATTAATAATTCCCATATGATTTTACTACTAAAATTATTTATAAATGTTGTGTCCTACACTTGTGTAGGAACAATCAGATAAAAATTCACATTTTTGTAACCTTTAATCTATATGAAGAATATTTATAAACTATTTTTACGTTAAAAAAGTATGTTAAAGAAGTTATTGATATTTTTTTTATTTTTTTTGAGTCTAATAGTTAGTTCTTATTCTATTGACGTCTCTACTTGTCAAGTAATTTCTACTCCTGGTGATTATTTTTTAACTACTGATTTAAGCAGTAGTGCTACCTGTATTGAGATTCAAACTGATAATGTCAGCATTGATTGTCAAGGTCATTTAATTGATGGCACCGATCAAGCAAGTAGTTATGGAATTTATATATTTGGGGCTAGTGATAATTATCGTAACAATATTAATATTAGTAATTGTGAGATTAGTGATTATAATAAAGGCATTTATTCATCTTATGCCAATTTAAGTTCGTTTACTAATATCAATACAACAAGTAATTAT
>JAQICV010000057.1 GCA_027858315.1 Candidatus Woesearchaeota archaeon | reverse complement strand
ATGATTTAGATAAAGAATTGAAAGGAGAAGTTTTCGCATTAGAATCTAAAATTAAAACTAAAGATGATTTATTTTTTGGACAAATTGATAATGTTATTAGTGTGGCAGTTTTATATTATATTTTGAAGAATTTTGATTTTAAACAAGAAATAATTTTCACAACAGGGGAAGAGATAGGTGTTAGTTATCAGAATGTATTAGAATATATGAAGGATAAAAAAGAAATATTAGACATAATAACTTTAGACACTTCACCTTATGAAAATTTTAATAATAAAAAAGTAGGTTTCTTAACTCTAAGAAAAGGAGATGAAAATGGGAAATTTAATATTGAACTAGTAAATCAAATTGAGAAAATATTAATTGAGAATAGTGTATCAATAAATTTCAAATCTTCAAAAAAAGGGATTACTGAACTAGGAAGAATGTCTTCTGAATCTAATGGAAAATTAAATGGAGCAACAATTCAATTGCCTACAATGAACTATCATACAACTTATGAAACTTCAACAATGAAAAGTTTAGAAAATTATTTTAAGATAATTAAAATCTTAAGTGAATAAGAAATTTTATAAATCATTTTAATAGTTTTTTTATATGAATAAAAAAGCACTAGGAGCAATTGTTGCAGCAATGTTACTTTTACTTGTAGGAGTTACTATGTATATTGGTCTTCAAAATTGGTATAAAACTTATCAATCAGATTTGCAAGTTGAGATTATTCCTCAAGGGAGTGTTGAGATTGTAGGTTTAGAAGGAAATATTTTATATATTCGAAATAATGCAAATTCGGAGGTAGAATTTAACAGTATTGAAATTAATGGAATTGATTGTCCGTTAAGTGTAAATTTATCTGCTTCAAATATAAATTTTGTGAATATTTCAAGTTGTTTATCTGGAATGCCTGATGGTCAAAAAGATATTACTGTTTTTAGTGATTCAGGTATTTTTAAGAAAACTACATACTATGTTGAAAGTTAGCCTGCAACTCCAATAGATTTTTCCAGTGTTTTTATCAGTATTTGGAACACTAGTGATTGTGGTTTAAATAATAATCAAATTACTTTACCTTTAAAAAGTTCAGGAACATATAATTTTTCAGTGTATTGGGGCGATGGAAATAATGATACAATCACTACTTGGAATCAAGTAGAAATCACTCACAATTATGCTATTGAAGGAATAAAATAGATAAATATTACTGGAGAATTTGAAGTATTAGGATTTGATAGTTCAAAAAATGCATGGGATTGTGGTTTTGATGATTCTAAAAAAATATATGAGATTTCTCAATGGGGTTCATTAAAATTGGGTAATGATTGTTATTATTTTTATGGAGATGGAGGTCTAAATATTACTGCTAGTGACAATTTAAATATAAGTGGAATTACTAATATGAAACATATGTTTCATACTTTTACTTATTTTAATTAAGATATTAGTTCATGGTGTGTTACTTTAATAGGTTCTAAACCTAGAGGTTTTGACTCTTTTTCTCTTTTTGAAGGAATTAATGGAATTCAACCATTATGGGGAACTTGTCCTTAAATTTTATTTTATTTTTCTCATCCAAATACAATAAAAATATTAAAATATTTTTAAGCATTAAATCTTTTCATGATATAATACAACAAACATTTATAATTAATTATCTCTAAAATACATTATGATAAACATTTTTACTGATGGTGCATCAAAAGGTAATCCAGGTAATGCTGGAATTGGTGTTGCAATTTACAAAGACAAAGAACTAATAGAAGAAATTCATGAGTTCTTAGGAAAGAAGACAAATAATGAAGCAGAATACTTAGCATTCATTAAAGGAGTAGAAAGATTAATCGAATTAAAAGAAACTAAAGCAAATTTTTTTTCAGACTCAGAATTCTTAGTAAAACAAATGAAAGGCCAATACAAAGTAAAAGCTGAAAAAATTGTGCCATTATACGAGAAAGCAAAAGAATTAACAAAAGAATTAGAAATAACTGTTAATTGGATACCAAGAGAAGATAACAAATTAGCAGATGAATTAGCAAACAAAGCAATTGAACAAGCAAAAGGGAATTTTCAAGAAACTAATTTAAAATTAGATAAAGCATTTTTTGGTAAAATCAATTGTATTAAAATTCAACTAAATAATGAGAATGATATTTATTTTCATATGGGTTTATTAAATCAAAAATCAAAAGAATGGCGATGGGAAAAAGTTAAAATGTCCGATATTGAACTAGGTGAGATAATAAGCATTCTAAAAAAAGAAACTGGCAAATGCGCTTTTTATCATAAATTCGGTGAATCCAAAACACAAATTTGGTGTAACAAATCTCCTGAATCATTTTCAATAAAAGTAAATGATATAAGTAAAAATCTAAGTATAGGTGAATTTGAGGTATTTAAAATCATTCTAGAAGAATGTATAAAAATAAAAAATTTTAATTAAAATGGTAGAAAAATATGATTTAAATAAATTAAAAGGAAAAGACTTCACATTAGTTCTAAGTGGAGGTGCTGCATTAGGATATGCTCATATGGGAGTTATTAAATTCTTAGAAGAGAATAATTTAAAACCTAAAGAAATAATTGGAACTAGTATGGGAGCACTAATAGGAGCAATGTATGCATATGGATATTCTTATGATGAGATGATAGAAATCGCAAGTAAAAATGGTTTTTACAAACAATTAAGTTTAGGTTTCTTAAAACAAGGATTAATGGGAACTAAGAAATTAGAGAAATTTCTTAGTCAAATTTATCAAAATAAAAGAATGTCTCAAACTAAAATTGATTTAAAAATTATAGCAACAAATTTTGATGATGGAACTCCAGGAGTTTTTGATAAAAATAATGATGTAACAATTGCTGATGCTATAAGATGCTCAATATCAATTCCTACAGTATTTTCACCCCACAAATTAAATGGTTCATATTATGTAGATGGATTTGTATGCTCAAATTTACCTATTGAATACTCCTCTCACAAAAACATAATAGCAGTTGATGTATTAAATGCTAAAGTAATTAAAAAATATCAACCTAAAAAAACAGTTTTATTCTCTAAATTTAGTTTTCTATCAAGATTAAGTAATAGGACTTTTACTCTAATGATGATACATCAAACAAAAATTAAACTTGAAAAATACAAAAATAATTTATTTTTCTTAGAACCTGATATGAATGGTTTCAACACTTATAATTTTGGCAAATTCAATGAAATCTCTCAAAAAGGTTATGATGAAGCAAAAAAAAGGTTTAAACTTATTTAATCTCAATATATTCTTGAGATTTTTTTTTCTTATTTTTTTTTGATTTAAAATTATTTTTTATATTTGCAGCTTTTTCTTTCAATGAAAATTTACTTTTAATATTAAATTTAATATTTCTTTTAGGTGTAATTTTTTTAAGAGTTGTCCTAAGATTTTCTTTAGATTCTTTCTTGTAATGTTTTCTCTTATAATTTTCAATTCTATCACTAATATTATTAACAAGTTTATTCCTGTTAAATACAATATATAAACCAATTAAAAATGAAAACAATACTGATACAAGGAAATGCAAATAACTTGAAAAGACTATAATTGTAAGAAAATAAACAAGAACAATAAGAGTAATGCTAATAAGATATAATATCAAATGCAATCTTTTATAGTGCTTGTTATCAAGGAGAAAATTAATGTTTTTTCTCTTTTGAATTTTCTTTTTCATAATTAATTAGAAACAGAGATGTTTTTTAAATATTTCGTGTTATTGGTTCGCGAACAAAATTAGTAATCCACTCATAATCTATATAAATCAATTTTAATTCTTATTTATTAAACAACTGATTCTGGACATCGGTTAAAGAAATATGGATAATAATTTTTTAAAAAACAAATCTAGAAAAGATGCAGTCACTCGAACAGATTCTCGTTCGGTATCATTTCTAGAAGGAAAATCTAGAAAAGACTATGAACTCTTAATGCCTGCAGGTTCATTTGAAAAAGCAAAATATGCGATAGAATTTGGCTGTGATGCTATTTATTGTGGAATTCCTATGTTTACGCTTAGAGGAAAATCTACAATGACTATGGATGAATTAAAAGAAATTGTGCCATATGCTCATGAAAGAGGAGTAAAGGTATATTTTGCAGTAAATATATTTCCTCATTCATTCAAATATGAACAATTTCTAAAAGATATGAAAGTAATGGTAGAAGAAATTAAGCCTGATGCCTTTATTATGGCAGATCCAGGTTTAATTGATGTAACAAAAGAAAATTTTCCACAAGCTGAAATCCATCTATCTGTTCAAGCTAATAATGTAAATTGGATGAGTGTTAAATTTTGGCAAAAACAAGGAATTACAAGAGTTGTGCTTGCAAGAGAGTTAACTTACCCTGAACTAGTAGAAATAAACAAAAAGGTTCCTGATATAGAGCTAGAATTCTTCATTCATGGTTCTAATTGTATAGCTTACTCTGGAAGATGTCTGTTATCAAACTATTTTAATTATAGAGACTCAAATCAAGGGGTTTGTAACAATGCATGTAGATTCGAGTATAAAGTATACAAATCAAAAGATAATGAGTTTTTAGAGCCACTTCAAGAAGGAAGACATTACAAAGATCTTGAAAAAGGAAAATACTTTATAGAAGAAGAAAAGAGAAAAGGTGAATTATTTGAAGTAGAAGAAGACAATGATGGAACATATCTATTCAATTCTAAAGATAATTGTATGGTAGAACACTTAGAAAAAATGATGAAAGCTGGAGTTTGCTCTTATAAAGTTGAAGGAAGAACAAAATCAGTATACTATGCAGCAATTGTTGCAAGAACCTATAGGAAAGTTCTAGATGACATTCTAGCTGGGAAAAAACCAGACATAGATTGGGCAATTAAAGAGCTAAATACTACATCTAATAGAGGTTTTATTCCAGGCTTCTTAGAAGGAAACCCTAAAGAAAATTCAATTGACTATGCAAAAAAATCATCCCACCAAACTCATTTATTTGTAGGAATAGTTAGAGAAGTAATAAGTTCATCCGAAGAAAAATCAATTTTAGAAGTAGAAACTAGAGCCAAATTTAAATTAGGAGATAAAATAGAATTTGTAACTCCAAACGAAATCAAAACTTGGATAGTTGATAAGATTGAAAAACCTATGCAAGATAGTCCAAATGAAGAACTAGAAAAAGTATCTGGAGGATTAGAATTCTATGTAAAACTAGAAGTACCTTTTAAGATTAAAGACAAATATTGTGTAGTAAGGCGTATATTATATGATAAAGAAAAGGTTTAAATTAATTCTTTACAGTTAGTAGTAACAAAAGATAAGTTTATAAATTATAATGTCTTTATTATATATAGATGAGTGATGATAATATTATTTCAGGTAAATTAAAAGAAGATTTAGAATATGTTAGAAAAGGATATCCTGTAAATAAACATTCTTTTGGTTCTCTTAAAGTATTTGCTGCAGATTCAAAAAGGTATTTGGGAAGGAATTTGTCAGATTATGAATTAATTGAATTAGGAGATGCACAAAAATTAATCAAAGAAAAAGATTTTGATTCTTCTCTACATCCTGCAATGAGTAAGTTATTTGCCCTTAATGGAGTAGCATTACCAACTTTTGATTCCTTCAAGCATTTTACTACAGAATGGGACTATATAAAAGATATTGCTGAAACTGTTGATTTGGGAGTGATTAGGCCGGAGAAAGAAGCTTTGAGGAATATTAAATTAATAAGAAAAAGTCCTGAAAATAATGAATTTAAAGATATCTCGCAAAGGAAAGTAGATTTATATACTTTAGATATCAATGAACCAAAAGCAAAAATTAAAGGTAAATTAGTTGCAAGAAAGAAAAAAGATAGCAGTGGAGATCTAAAATTCTTACAAGAATACACTGCAATAAGATTTCCAGGTAAAGGAGAATTAGAAAAATCAGGTGTCTTTGATTCCAAGGCTAAATTTAGTTACCTTCAAAGAGTATATTTTGACAAATGTATGGATTATACACATGATGCTCTTTATTCAGGAAAAGATGTATATCAATTTTTTAGTAATAAATATGAAGAAACTTCTTCTAAAGAGGAAAAATCTATAATTCTTGCATCAATGGGATTATTTTTTGTAGATTATATTGCATTCAAATTCATCTCAGATGTTGATACAATTAAAAAATTAGATAGAGGTTTAAGACATGAATTAGGAGATTTTATGAGTAGGTTAGAATACAGAACTAAAGATTATTTATCTTTAGGAATTAAGGATGAGAGTATAGTTCATGTATTTAATGGAAATTATGATAGGACTTCTCTTGAAGGAAGATTGCAACCAACAACAAGATATGTTAATGCGGAGCTTGGTGCAAATGCACATCCTAAATACAAAGATAAAACAGAAAAAGAAGTAACTGAGTCATTAATGTTAGAATCTGAAGAGTTATTACCTATTTTTGTTAATCTTTGCGTTCAATCACAACATAGTTCTCCAAGTGATGTTTTAAATTCTCATGCTAAATATTTGCCAAGACATGAATTGCTTGATGCTTATTATAACTATGATGAATCTGCAGGATTATATATTTCCAAATCTCAATAAATAATTTAATTTTATAAATTCAATTTAATTCTTCTTATTTATGAAAACTCTTTATTTTCCTCCTATTAACAAATTGGGAAACTCAGCTTTTAGAAAATTATGTCTTTATTTTGGTGCTGACTTTGTTTTTACTGAGATAATTAGAGTAGATAAATTAATTGAAGATGATGAAGTTCAATTAAGAAAAGCATCAATTGATAAAAATCAAATAAATCAAACTCTAATTCAAATCATTGCTGAAGACATAGAAAATATCGAAAAAGGAGTTGAAAAAGTAATTGAAATCAATCCTGGGGTTAAAGAGATAAATTACAATATGGGTTGTCCTCAATCAACGCTTTGCTCAAAGGAGCTAGGTGGAGGTATTATTAAAAATCCAAGTAAAGTATTTGAAGTATCAAAAAGACTAAGTATAATATGCTCAAAACACTCAATAATTCCATCAGTTAAGTTAAGAATAGGAATTACAAGAGAACAAATTAATATTTTAGAAATTGTAGAGCAAATTCAATTAGCTTGTATAAAAAAAATTTATATTCATGGAAGAACTCTAAGAAATGGATATAATAGACCTGCAACTTATAATGAAATAAAAGAAGTAAAAGAAAAGTATCCAGAATTAGAAATTATTGCAAATGGAGATGTATTTAATCTTGATTCATATAATGAAATCATAAAAACAAATTGTGATGGAGTTTTAATTGGAAGAGCAGCACTTGAGAATCCCAAAATTTTCAAATTAATCAAGAACCATATAATTGAGGATAATAAATCTGGAACTGATTTAAATGAAAGAAAAGAAGCTATCTTAAAATACTTAGAATTTGCAAAAGAATACAATACTTCAATTTCTCACATCAAAGCTAATCTTTCATACTTGACAAGAAATACTATTGGTGGAGCAGAATTTAGAAAAAGTATAAATGATTTAAGTTCTATCGAGGAGATTCTGGAAGTCATTTAATTAATTTTATAAAAGTTTAATTATTACTTTTAGGTAGATGAAGTTAAATAAAAAGTTAGAATCAACTTTAATGTTCGGTTTTATGTCTTTAGTAGTAGGTACAGTAGGAGCTGTTTCTTATGATCTTACATATAAAAATAAAAATATTGAATTTCTCAAAGATTTAAATAAAGATAAACTTATTTCATATCAACCTCAAGGTTTTTTTAAAATTCCTTATGTGTGTGAAATTAAAGAGATTACTCCTAAAAAAACAATGACTTTAAATCAATTCTATGAAAATTCATCAGAAGTCCCAATTAAATTTCTAGAAGAAATGTTTATTAAAGTTAATTCTGAGTATATTGGTTTAATTGAAAAAGATGAAAGTTATAAGTTTCCATACAAATGTGATAATAATTAAATTTCATTCTTGAGTATAGTAACAAATCCTTAAATTCTATTTTTGTAAATTTTTACTATGAAAAAAAAAATAGTATTAATTGGTGGAGGTGGAGCTTCCTTATTTAGTGGAGCAACAGTTATGCAAATGGCTCCAAATAATTTTGAAGTATCAATGATTTCAAATGAAGGTTTATTTTGTAGGTGTTCAGGACCTTATGTTTTAAAAAAAAGAGCAGCATTTAAAGATGCAATAATGCCTGATACAATGATTACACAATTTGGAATTAATTTATTAAAAGGAACTGTAAAAAGTATTAATCATAAAACAAAAGAAATTATTTATGGAGATGACATAGAATCACATAAAGAGAATTATGACATTTTAGTTTTTGGAACTGGGGCAAGACCTTTTCTTCCTCCAATTGATGGACATGAATTAAAAAATGTATTTACTGTAAGAACACCTGATGATATTAAAGGAATTAATTCTATTACCTCTAAAGCAAAAAGGGCAACAGTTATTGGAGGAGGAGTTATAGGAGTTGAAATGGCTTCTGCTCTAAAGGAGAGAGGATTAAAAGTTGATATGTTAATTCTTGAGACTAATCCTTTTGAAAGATTAGCAGATACTGACTTTACTTCACTAATTAAAGAAAAATTACTTTCTAAAAAAATTAATATACTTGAAAAATCAATGATTCTAAAAATTGAAGGTAAAAATAAAGTTGAAAAAGTAATATACAAAAAAGCAGGATTAGAATATGAATTAAAATCTGAGATGGTAATTTTTGCAACAGGAGTTCGAGCAAATAAAGAACTTGCAGAAGAAATTGGAGTTAAAACTTCAAAACTTGGAATATTAGTTGATGATTATATGAGAACAAATTTAAAAGATGTTTATGCTGCAGGAGATTGTTCAATTGCTAAAAGTTGTGTTAATGGTCAATGCGCACCATCCCAACTTGCATCAAATGCTGTAATTCAAGGAAAAATTGTTGGAAAAAATATCATTGGTATGAAAACCAAATATCCTGGACACACTTCAGCTACAGTATTAGGGATTTTTGATATGGAATTTGGTATTGCAGGTTTTAGTGAGAACGATTGTGTAAATAATAAACTTGAATACTATACTGGGTATGCAAAATCAACAGATATTTATCAAGATTTAAAAGGAGTAGTTCAAGTTGATGTAAAATTAATATTCAATAAAAAAACAAATAGAATAATTGGAGTTCAAGCATATGGTAGAAATCTTATTTGGATAATAAATTTAATTTCATATGCAATAATGCAAAAATCTACAATCTTTGATTTAGTAAATCTGGATTATGCATCGCATCCATCTGTAAGCGCTTGGCCATTCATGAATCCAATAATCTTAGCATGTGAATCTGCAATGATGAAGATGCAAAAGAAATAATTTTTTCAAAATATTTATAATTCAATATTAGTTTTTTATCTTATGGATTATTATAGAATGCCTTATTTTTTTTTAACTTCTAATAATGATTATGTAATTGGTACACCAAGAAGTGTTGCTCAATCTGATAAGACATTTGAATTAAAATTTAGTAATTTTGCAAGAAACTATAATTTACAAAATAGTTTAGAATTATTATCACCAGTATCTATAAAATCACAAATGAAATCTAATCATTCATTAATGATAAGAGATCTAGAAGAAGAAGTAGCATCATATATAATTACACATATTAATGATAAAAAAAAACAAATAACGAGCAGAGATTATCTCTTAAATAATGGTATATTAAGAATATTTGTATCTAATAATGAATTAAGAGATAAAGTTAGGTATTCATTAGAAGAAAAATAAATATATAAGTAATATTTATAAAACAAATTCTTTTTAATATTCTTATGTGCAGTCACAAACATAAAATGTTTGTTCGGTACATTTTCAAAAAAATTGAAAATGAAAAAAGACTTAATTAAATTTCTAAAAAAAGAAATTAAAAATTTAGATATAGATAAATTCTTAGACAAACCAAAAATCGAATCTCAAGGTGACTTTACTCTACCTATGTTTGTATTAGCAAAAGAATTAAAAAAATCACCTCAAGATGTTGCAAAAGACTATGAATATACTTTGTCAAAAAAACTTCCATCAATCCTAGAAAAAGTTGTAGCAATGGGACCTTTTTTAAATTTTTACCTAAATAAAGAGCAACTATCAAAACAAGTATTAGAGTCAATAGAAAATAATTCAATTTTCAAATTTCAATCTGAAAATCTTCAAAAAATTCTAATTGAGTATCCATCACCAAATACAAATAAGGCTCTTCATGTAGGTCATGTTAGAAATCTTTTACTTGGAAATTCAATATCTAAAATTTTCACAAAAGTTGGACATACTATAATTAAAACTAATATGGATAATGATAGAGGGATTGCAATATGTAAAGCAATGCTTGCATATCAAATGTTTACAGCAGATAAAACTCCAAAATCTGAGAAAGTAAATCCTGATAAATTTGTAGGAAATTGTTATGTGTTATTTGGAGAGAAGAATGAATCAAATCCTGAATTAAAACTTGAAGAAAAAGCTCAAGACATGCTTTTGAAATATGAGCAAGGAGATAAAGAAACTATTCAGCTTTGGAAAAAAATAATGGATTGGGTATTTGAAGGATATTCAAAGACATATGAAAGATTCAAATATTCTTGTGATATGGAATACTTTGAAAGTAAAATTTACAAGGAAGGAAAAGAAATTGTAGAAAAAGCTCTAAAAGATAAAATCAAAGGATTTGCAGTTGATAAAGAAAATGGAGCGGTATTTGTTGATTTAGAGGATGTTAAATTAGGAAAGAAGTATCTATTAAGAGGAGATGGTACAACTCTTTATATGACTCAAGATTTATATCTTGCATATGAAAAAGAAAGAAATTTCCAAGCAGACAAATATATATTTATTGTAGGTAATGAACAAAAATATCATTTTGAAGTATTATTTGAAATTCTAAATAGAATAGGTTTTGGAGGCTTAGATAAAAATTATCATTTTGCATTTGGAATGCTCTATGATAAAAATGGTGAAGCATTTTCTTCAAGAAAAGGTAATGCAATTGATGCAGATGAACTATTAGATTTAATTGAAGAAAAAGCACTAAATAATCTAAAAGATAAATCTCCTGATTTAAACAAGAAAGAATCAATGAGGAGATCAAAAATAATAGGGTATTCGGCTTTAACATTTGGCATTTTAAAAATAAATCCTCTTGATAACAATAATTTTGACATAGATTCTGCATTAAGTTTTGAAGGAGATACAGGTCCATATGTTCAATACACATATGCAAGGATTCAATCTATATTAAAAAAATCAAAATATAAATTTAACTCTAAAATACATTATTCTCTATATCAAGAAAAAGAACTATCATTAATCAAAGCACTAAAAGAATATCCTCAAATTATTATTGAAGCTGCAAAAAAATATAGACCTTCAATGATTGCAAATTATTTAATTAAAGTATCTCAATTATTCAATGATTTTTACCAAAATTGTCCAATATTACAAGAAGAAGAAAATTTAAAACAAGCAAGACTATTACTTGCTAAATCAACAAGTAAAATTCTTAAAGAAGGATTAGAGTTATTAGATATTGAAACACTTGAAGGGATGTAGTTATTGATTTTTTGAATAATTATTAGCATTATTTTCAAATTGTTCTTTTAAATCTAGTAAATTATAAATATCAATAGAGGTTCGTGTAAAATATCTTTTTGAATATGATTCTTTTTTTTTTAGATCATAAAATCTATACATGACAACTAAAGTATCATCTAAAATTTTGGTTTTTTTTATCTCTAATTCTAAGCCAAGTTCTTCAAATTTTAA
This sequence comes from Candidatus Woesearchaeota archaeon, assembly GCA_027858315.1. Lineage (NCBI taxonomy): Archaea > Nanobdellati > Candidatus Woesearchaeota > Candidatus Woesearchaeota archaeon. The sequence goes on along the minus strand of JAQICV010000057.1, from coordinate 17,541 downwards.
TTTTTTACCTCTTAATAATAAATCTAATCTTTTCAGTTTCCCTCTGGAAACTTTATTAGTAAAATCTTCATTAATTAGATATGTCTTTGAAGGAATATAATCATAGTTCTCATCTTTTCTTAATTGAACTCTACCAATACAATCTCCGGGTACAATATTTCTTTTAGCAATATTTAATATATCATCAGGAACCTGTGTAGTAATATTTTTTTCATCAATATCTTCTATAGACCTAACTTCAAGACTCATTAACATCTGTTCAAGGTTTTCATAAGGATATTTTAAAACACCTTTCCCATTTACATCAATTAGAATTAATACTAGTTTAGGTTCTTTAGAAGAAATGCTTGCTTCTTCTTCTTGCATATATCCTAATAAATAGTATTTTTTATTCATTTTTTTCAATAATATATCTATACGGTATTTTTTTACCTTCTGCTTCTTCTCTTACATATTTTTTATGGATCATCCTTACAAATTCTTTTCTTGCAATATTACTATTTAAGTTTTTAAACTTCTTTCTTTCAGGCTCTGACCAAACATATCTTTTAATTTTAGGATACTCATCTCTTAATTTTAAAATAAATTCTTCAAGAACCAAAAGTAATAGTCCCAAAAAGAATGGACCTAAAATAAGACCGTAAATTCCAAACAATTGAATTCCTCCTAGAATACTAATAAGTGTAATGACTGGTCCAATGTTTGTTTTCCCGGAAATAATATATGGTAATAATAAATTATCTAAAAATGAAACTATTATTCCAATGATAAATAGATAAAATGCAATATCATATTCTCCATTAACTAAGTTTAAAATTAAAAGAGGTCCCCATATAAGAGCAGTACCTATAACTGGTAAAAATGCAGTAAAAAACATTAAAATTCCCCATATTATTGCACCTTTAATTCCAATAACTAGAAATAAAACTGTCCCAACTGATGCTTGAATTAATCTTACCATAATTTGTCCGTAAATTATTCCATCAATTAAACTCTTTATTTTCTCACCAAACTCTTTAAGTTTTTGTCTCTCAAACATTATTTTAAAATAATAACTCTCTTTTTCATAATTTTTAATAAAATAATAAAAAAAGAATATAATAATAAAAATATTAAAAATAAATTCTATAACTGTATCATATAACGACTCTCTAAAATAAGTTTTGGAATTAGATAAAACATCTCTATATTCTTGAGTTAAATTTAAATTTTGATTGTATTTCAAGTTAATATTATTACTTATGTCATCGAGAGAATTTTCAAATTTACTATTTTCAAAAATTGAGATTTCTTGTGAAACTTCCCAGATTAGAAGAGTCATAGGGACAAATATAAGACCTAAAATAATTAAACTTACAATTATAGAGGTTAGAAAATCACTTCTAAATATTTTATGTAATTTTTTATATACTGGTTGAAATAAATAAACTAAGATCCCAGTAAAGAGTAAAGGGATTATGAATTTTTTTATAATAAAAAAAGAGATTAAAGATAAAAATAATATCAAAATAATTAAGTATACACTTTCTTTTTTTATTTTATACATAAATTATATAAAATTTCAAGTTTTATAAATATTCTCCTTTTTGTTATTGGTAAGTAGTTATTAGTTAAGATTTAACTCATTTATAAACACAAATATTTTTAAAGGAAATGCTCTAAAAATTACTATGTTTAAAAAATTGAAAAATTTAGTTTTTGGTCTTGAAGAGTATGAAAAAATAAGAATTGAAGATAGATTTGAAATTTTAAAAATTGATTTAAGTCAAATACATATTAATTCTTTAGAAAATTTTGAGTGTATTGAAGACTGTATATATAAAATTCATGAGCAATTGCGTTTAAAAAGTTCAAATTTATGTAAATCAATAAATAATCCTGCAAAAAATATTCGTAAAAAAGATGTTGAAGAAGTCTTATTAATGTTCAATAAAATAAAATACGATTTTATAAAACAAACATTTTCTCAAATTAATCTCTCAGAAATGCCTTCTGAAGTTCCTGACATTAAAACTGAAGAAGTTAAAGAAATAAATGAAGCAAAAGAAGAAAATAATTCGCAAATTTTAATTAAAGAAAATGAGAAATATAAAATTTATCTAAATAATGGTAAAACTAGTTACATTTTAATTGATTTCAAGAATTCAGAAATAGATTTACCCTTAACAAACAAATTAGCATCATTATTATTTGAAAAAGTTAATGCACATGGCACAAACATTTTAATTGAAAATAATAAAGCATTAATTATACCCAGATTTGAAAATGATGATATCATAAAAATTCCACGAATTGAAGTTGATTTAGATGATATTTATGAGAAATTAACAAAAAAAGAGGATAAGAAAATTCCAGAGAATGAAAAAGAAGAAGAAGCAGAATATTTACAAGTAACAAAAAAGAGACAATATAATTCCAAAAATGACAATTCGCTAGATGATTTATTAAAAGATGATTTTAAAAGAGAAATTATGCATCCACATCCAAAAGATGATCCATCTAAGATTGATATATTCAAAGATGATAAAATCATAATTGAAAGAAAAGATGAAATTAAAACTCCTGAAATAGAAATAGTAAGAGAAGAAGAAATAGTTAAAGATGATAAAGAGGAAATCTCGGGAAATCTATTAGAAAATCAAAAATATGAAATTTATCGTGACCAAAAAATAGTAATTTACTTTGAAGAAAAATCTAAAATTCTAGGGGAACTTAAATTAAAACCTATTTCAGGAAATAAAATAAATGAATTAGAAGAAACAGATTTGAGTTATATAATGATGTTTGCAAAAGCTTTCTCTGCTTACCTTTTTGAAGTTCTTGAAGCTCACGGAACTAATTTAATTTTTAATTATGACAATGATTTCATAAGCATTATCCCAAGATATCAAGAAGATGGAGTTGATATAATATGGAAACCAAAACAAGAAACTGAAAGTTTCCTTGAAGAAATACAAAAAAAATTAATATCGGTAATGCATAATGATACTAAAAAGAAAGAAAATCCTAAAGAAGAAGTAATTGCAAAAATTGAAGAAGAACCAAAAGAAGAAAAAATAGTAAAAAATCCTGAATCTAAGAAACAAAAAGCCCAATATATCTTAGATTATTTAAACAAAATTCCTTAGAAAGGTTTATAATTTATGACTTACTAGTCAATATATGAATTTTCGAAGTTTGCCACTCACAAGTGTCATGATAAATGCAGAATATATGAGGTCTATATCTAAAAAATTTAAAATTGATATTTTTAATCCTAAATATGAGATTGTTCCTTATGCAAGTACTTTGTTTGAAGATGAAGTACTCCTGGATACAGTATCAGGTATTGAAGCTTATTTATTAGGAACTGGAATTGTTGATATGAAAACTAATGATGGTACTAAACAAAATGATTTAGAAAATAATATGCTCCCTAATGAAAGAAACTGGATTAAGTATTATAGCAAATTAAGAGGTAATAATTTAACAAATATTTCACTTAATTTGTTTAATATTGAACATTCTCTAAAAGTAAATGAATTAGTTAAAGAAGTAAATTATAATGAATTAATTAAAGATTATAATGATAAATCTTTTCAAAGAAAAATTGAAACTGTATCAAAATTGGATGAGAATCTTTTCGAATTTCTTGAACAAATGTATAATGAATATTATTAAATAAATTCCTTAGAAAAGTTTATAATTAATATTTCATTAGTTCTATTATGGAATACATATATTTACCCCTAGATAGTGTTAAAGAAAACAAGATCTATGTTGATTTATTAAGGGAGAAATTTAAATTTGGTTTTTTACCTCCTACATTCTCAAGAGTCCCTAATGTTAGTTCTTTATTTAAAGATAATAAATATTCTTTTGATTGTTTTGGAAGATTAGAATCTTATTTATTAGATACTCAAGTTATATTCATGCGAACTAATAATGCGAGCAAACAAAAAGAAATTAAAGATCAAATAGCAAAAGCAGGTAACGATTTATCGATATATGATTGGTTTATTTCACATAATAAATTAGCAATTGGTAAGTTTAGTATAATCTCTGATTCTTTATATATTTTAGAACAAACTTTAAATCGAGATGATATAAGAAAAACAATAGATATACAAAAAATTTCACAAGGTTATCATTCTCTAGAATTTAAAGAGAAAGTTGAAAGAGTTGAATTTGCTGACAAAGAAGTATTTAATTTTCTTGAACAGATGTATAAAGAATACTCTTAAACTTATTTTATTTCTACTTTTAAAGACACAAAACATTTATAAAACTTAAATTTTTTAATTTATTAAAATGGTTAATTTAAAAAATTTCAAAAAAGGTCAAAGTCTACCTTTGAATACAATTGTAATTGCAATATTAGTAATTATTGTTCTACTTGTAATTATTGTTTTCTTTACAAGTAATGTTGGAAAAACTGGAAATCAGATTAATGAGCAAAGTGCTGCTAGCTGTTCAGATAGTAATCCTGCACTATCAACTATAGGTTATACTGATATTGAAGAATATCCTGAAAACTCAGGTTGTCCTTCTGGAACTAATAGAATTTCAATTATTCCAACAAGAACTGAAGATGATATTGAATACATTTGTTGTGGAACTAAATAAATAGTTCAGTCACTTACTTTGTGCGTTCAATACAATTTGAAATCACTTTTGAGATTTCAAATAGTTTTATAAACAATTTTTTTCTTTAATTATATATGAATTATAAACTAATTATTAATTTAAAAACTTATGAAGAATCTTTTTCTAACAATGCTATTAAAATTGCAAAGATCTGTAAAGGAATTGAAAAGGAAGCCAAGAAAAGAGATGTAGAAATAATACTATGTCCAAATTTTATAGACTTAAAAGATACAGTCAAAGAAAAGGTAAGTGTTTACTCTCAACATATTGATGATGTAAGTTTTGGAGCACATACTGGATACATTCTACCTGTGATGATAAAGAAAACTGGTGCGATGGGAACTCTAATAAGTCATAGTGAACATATTCTATCATTAAAGGAAATTGAAAAAAGAATAAATATAGCAAAAGAATTAGGTCTTGAAACATGTGTTTGTGCTAGAGATGCAAAGATTGCAAAGAAAATAGCTAAATTTAATCCAGACTATATTGCAGTAGAACCAAAAGAACTAATAGGAGGAGATATATCAATTTCGACAGCAAAACCTGAATTAATTGTTAAGTCTATGAAAGCTGTAGGTAATGTTGGTCTTTTAGTTGGTGCAGGAGTCAAAAATCAAGCAGATGTTAGAAAATCAGTAGAACTTGGCGCAAAAGGAATTTTAGTTGCATCAGGCGTTGTTAAAGCAAAAAACATTAAAGCAGCGGTATTAGATTTAATTAAAGGTTTCGAATAATTAATTATTTAAAATTTTCATATATTTTCCCATGCCGACATATGTTTAAGATATTTCTTCGCTGTTCCTTTAGCATCTTCATATGAATCAAACTTTTCTCCACTCATTTGAATGCCTTCTGTACTTAACATAAAATTAATCATATTTTCTAAAACTTCATTATAAGATTTAAGAGAACCATCATTATTTGAACAATTCTTACATAGATCTCTTGAATCTATTGGTGCACCACAACTCTTACAGTGGTTGAATTCAGGAATCATAAATCATGTTGAAAAAATACCTATTTATAAATATTTGGGCTTTTCAGGCCAAATTGAACCATTTTATCACAAAGTTAAACAAAACATTTATAAATGCACAAAATCAAAATCTTTCTATTAGGTTTTCATAACCTATATACTTAGCGTTATAAATTCAATTTATGGCTCTATGTATCACAAGAACATTAATTCAGATGTTTTGTCTGAATATAAATATGTTCTTGATATATTTAATGAAAAATGGAAATGATCGTAGTAAAATCTAAAGTAAAAGAAGTTTCAGGTAACTGTAACGTTGCTGGTGACTTTGCAGATGCTTTAAACGCAGTTGCAGTTGAATTAGTAAAAGCTGCTGCTAAAAGAGCAGATGCTAATAGTAGAAAAACAGTTCAAGCAAAAGATGTTTTTGTTGGAAAAGCTACAGCTAAAACTATGTTAGTTGTTAAATCTAAAGTTAAAGAAGTTGTTTCAGGACAAAATGTTTCTGGTGACTTTGCTGAATCTTTAAATGAAATGCTAGTATGGCATGTAGGACAAGCTTGCGCAAGAGCAGAAGCTAACGGTAGAAAAACTGTTGGTGCAAGAGATTTATAAATATAAATTTCTTTTTTGATTATTAATTCTAAGTATTGTTTTTGACTGATGTCTTTATTATTTTTAAAGTAGCTCGAGCGAAGAGAGACTACCACACGCAAAGCTTTGTGAAGTTTTGTTAGAGATTTATAAATATAAATTTCTTTTTTGATTATTAATTCTAAGAGCACATGAATCACATAAATTTCTGATAATTCGACGAATCTTTTATTGTGTCACAACTTCAAAGTAACTAAAACTAGATAACTTTATAAATAAACAATCACCTATTATTATAATTTTAAATGGTGAATGACAAAATGAACATAAAAAATTTAATCAGTTTTCTCTTTAGCATGCTAATTTTAATTAGTATGGCTAACGCAGCAGACGTTTACGAAGCATTTGAGTTAACATTTGATCAAAACATTCCAGCTGATGTATTAATGCAAACTTTTGTATGTGCTGATGCTAGTTGTACTGATGCTAGTCCTGTAAATCTACAGCACTATGCAGGTGACGCAATTACTTGTTGGGATACATTTTATCCTACTGGTGATAGTGTAGGTTTTGAGGCTTGTATGTTAGATTATGAGATTTCTAACTTAGTTCCTACTAATGATTGTAGTATTATTACTGATGGTTGTTCAGGAAATCCTATCGTTATTACAAGATATGATAGTGAAGTATCTTTTGGTTATGTGAATTATTTCTTTACAAGAGGAGATGTTTATATTCCTAAAGTTTCATGGCAAACTGGATTTTCATGTGAAACAGATATTTGTTTTAATGATGTACCTTATTTAATTAATTCAAGAAAGATTGATACTGCAATTGCAGAAATTGGTCAATTAAATATAGTAAATATTGTAGATCCTCTAAAACCGGTTCAAGTAAATGTACCTGTAAGTATTGATGAAACAGTATGTTCTGCTTATAGATCAACAAATCCTAACTTATTTAGGCCAACTGCGCCAGGCGGATTTTCAGATTTTAGTGCTAATACATTAGTTACTCTAGAAATTAGAAACAATGTTGACAATTCTTTAATTAGAACTGAAGCTGTAACTATTCCTATGTTAGTTGATACTTGTGGTGGTCTTGCAGCTTTCTCATGGACTCCTAGTGCATTAATGCAAGGAGATGAAATTAAATTTAGAGTAGAAACTGATGTAATTGATAATCAAGTAATTAATTCAATTACAGATTTTGCAGAAGTAATCGAGTATATTTTCCCTGAGAACTTAGATGGTTCTTGTTGGATGAGAGCATATGATTTTACTTTATCAAATATTCCTTCAATTGATATGACAACAAGTGTTGCTCAAATCAGTCAAGGTGAAAGTTTATATGCTACATTTAGAGGTGGAGCATTTAGAGATGAAACTGTAAATCCAATTGATTTTCAAGCTAGATTATTATTTGATAATACACTAGTCTTTTCAACTTATGAGAGTACAAGTCCTGCAACAACTGAAGCAGACTTAGAAACATTCACATTCGATTTAACAAACACAATTAGTAGTTTAGGTCCAGGACAATACAATGTAACATTGGATACTGAGCCTTTTGCAAATGGTTGTACTATTAGAGAAGGAGTTATTCAAACTCAAAATTTACAAATATTACAACCTGATACTCACGAAGTAACTTTCATTATTAAAGATCAAAATAATCAGTTATTAAGTGGAGCAGAAATAAACTTTAGATTATTAGACTCTGATGATTATTATGTAAACACTCCAGTTTACAATGAATTTGAAATAACTGGAACAACAGGTAGAGCAATTTTTACTGATGTTTATACTGGTCAACATCAATATTTAGTAACTGGAAATGGATTCACTTCAGTAAGTAATCAAGTATATGTTGGAGGAGATTCAGTAATTACTGTAATTGTACCTCTTGAAAACATTGCACCATTTATCGATTTACCAACTCAATTAACTGCAGACTACAAAGAAACTATTACAATTGATCTACGAGATTTCGTAACAGACTTTAATGATGCATTTGAAAACTTGGCAATTAGTGAAGATTTAGTTTCAGGAAATATTGTAAGAAACATTAACGGTCCAATTATGACTTTTTCGACAAATACTCCTAATTCAGGAGTAGTTGAAGTATTCGTTCAAGACCCTTCAGGTGCTATTGCATCTGATAGTATTACAATTAACTTTGTAAATGATGAAGCTCCAGTAATTAATACATTTACTGCAGAACCAACAAGTGGAGAAGAACCATTTAACACAAGATTCATTGTAGATGTAAGTGATGATGGAACATCATTATTATGTACTATTGATTTTGGTGATGGTCAATCAAATCAAAACTCCTGTAATAATTTAGATAGTATTGAGCATACATACATCCTTCCAGGAACTTATGTAGCACAATTATCTGCTGATGATGGAGTAAACGAACCAATAATTGCTGAGGAAATGATATTTGTATTCAATAGAACAATTGAAGCGCCTTTAATCAATTACTTCAGATTAGATACATCTAATGGTCCTATTGTTCCTACAGACTTAACTTTTAGTTGGGATGTAAGCCATAGTGGTAATTTATCAATGACTTGTGAATTATATATTAATGCAGATCATTCAGTAGTACCTTGTATTGGAAGTGCTCAGGAATTAGACTTCAACTTAACTGGAGTATCAAGATTCAGTATTGTTGCAATCGATACAGATTCAACTCAAGTACTTAGAACTATTGAGAGAAAATTTTATACTGATGCTGTAAGATTAGATGAACAACATATTGATTTAATTATTGATGATGTAATTGTTCCAGGTGAATTCAAATTCCAGATTGAAACATTAAATGAAACTCTACAAAGAAGAGTAATTGATGTAAAACCTACTATTATTTGTAATGGAGTTAGAAATTTTATTGACAATGGTAATAGAATGCTCTCATCCTCAGCAATTTCCAAAGAAACAATTGATAGTAAAACATTCGAATTCGTTACAGATAGTAAAGATTTTAAATTAGTAGTTCCAACAGATGTTGAGTGTACAGTTGAAGTTGAATTAACTGATGATTTTGGTTCATTATTAACTCTATCAGATAGAGTAACATTTAGTTATCCTGTAGTTGAAGCTAATATTGCATCAATTAGAGGAAAAGGAACTGACATTGTAAATTACATGACTTCAACTGTTAATGTTCCATTTAGTAATGGATACAATAGCATTGAATTTGTAGTTGAAAATAATGAAGTTGAAGGCAAAGAAATCACAATTACAATGATAAGTGCAGATTTAGGTCTTACATATTCAGAAGAATTAAATTTAGCACCAGGAGCTAGTAGAAAAGTTCAAATTCCATTATACATTGCAGACAATATTGATGCAGGAAGATATCCAATTAGATACTCTGTAATTGATGGTACTGACAAACAAGTAAGATATGGATTTGTTATGATTGAATAAATTCAATCATAATACTTGAGAATTAATTAATTCTTATTGTACTCAAGTAGAATAATTATTCACTACTATTCACTACTTATTTTAACACAATAATATTATAAATATACATTTATAAGAATAAACTATGAAAAAGTTTTTATTATCAATAATCTTGATATTAAGTTTAACAAGTTTAGTTTTTGCAGACACAAATGGAATTTGGAATTATGCATCCGATGTAAGACCTGGAGTCTTTGGTAGTGATGAATATGCAGGCAATTATTCATTTAATTCTAGTGTTGGAATTGGAACAACTAATCCAAATATGAAATTAGAGGTAGTAGGTGATACTGGAATTCCTGTTGCAATAGGAATTAAAGCTGCAGTTGGTCAAAGAGCATATTTATCATTAAGTTCAGATAACGGTAATTTAGGAAATAGATGGAGTATTGGTACAGCAGTAGATAATAGTTTATATTTTTTCAATGCTAAACAGAATACTTATCAATTAAATATTCAAGATGATGGGGATGTTATAGTTCCATATAACTTAGCAGTTGGTGCATCTGATCTTGCTCCTGGATTTAAACTTGATGTAAATGGAAAAATTAGAATGAGGAGTCAAACTTTAATAACTGATTCAGTTGATACTGTTGCAACAAAGAAATATGTTGATGATAATAGTGGAACTTCAGTAGATGGACAATGGTCTTCTGTGAAATCAGCAAGAGAATTAGGAGTCTCTTATCAAAATACTAATGATGCAGTAATATTTGTAACAGTAGATATGGGCGATTATGGTTTTGTAAAAGTTAGTGATGATGGAAGTATTTGGTTGCAATTAAACACTCCAAGTTCAGATAGGGGAACATTTACTTTTCCAGTTCGACCAGGAGGATGGTATATATATGATGATACTTCGGGACCAAGTAAGCCTAGTTATTGGCATGAATTTAGAATTAACTGAATAGGTATTAAAATTACAGAAAAAATAAATTTATTTCTTTTTATTTTAAAATAAAAATCAAAGATTTTTAATCATAATAAACTTGAAGTTTATTTTAATTCTTCGAATTTTATATATCCTTTCAATAGGGAAATAATAATTCCTGAAGCATTATTCAAATTAATTCTCTTTTGTTCAGTTGAAACTCTATCTCTAATAGTAACTGTTCCTTGATCTTTACCATCTTCAATAGTTTCGTAATCAACTGTAATACAATATGGGGTTCCTACTTCATCTTGCCTAGCATATCTCTTTCCAATTGAACCTGATCTATCATAAACTGCAATAACATCTTCTTCAACTAACTCTTCAAATAATACTCTAGCTGGAGTAGTTAAAACATCTTTATTCATTAAAGGAAAAATCGCAACTTTATTTGGAGCAATCTTATTATTAAAATTAAGAACAACATTGCCTCTCTCTTTATCATCTGTATGAGCTTCACATAAAACAGCCATCATAAATCTATCTACTCCAACTGAAGGCTCAATTACATGTGGTAATAACTTAGTCTTGCTTTCCTCATCAAAGTACTCTAATTTGGATTTAGAATGCTCTTGATGTTGTGTTAAATCATAATTTCCTCTGTATGCCATTCCAAGCATTTCTTTAAATCCAAAAGGATATCTATAATCAATATCATGTGTTGCAGAACTGTAATGTGAAAGTTCAGTTTTCACATGTTCTCTTATTCTCAAATTTTCATAAGTCAGACCTACATCATCTTTAAAGAAATTGAAAAACTCAGCTAACCAATATGCATGATGTTCATTTAATCTATTTTGGTCAAGTAATTCTTTAACTGTAACTTCAACCATATCTGAAATTTCATTATCTTGATTCTCCGCAGATAGGAATTGTAATTTAGTATTTAGTTGTTTATCTGTTAATAAAGAACATTTAGTTTCAGGATTAAAGAAGTACTCCATCTCCATTTGTTCAAATTCTCTACATCTAAAAACGAAATCTCTTGGTGAAATCTCATTTCTAAAAGCTTTACCAATTTGAACAATACCAAAAGGTAATTTCATTCTAGAACCTTCTGCAATTAATTTAAAGTTAGGAAATATACTCTGACAAGTCTCTGGTCTTAAATATCCTGTCGATTGTTTTGATACATCTGCTCCAATTTGAGTTTTCAGCATTCCACTAAAAAATTGAATTGGCAATTCGAAATCTTCTCCTTTATATTTTAGATTATTCTTTATGATTAACTCTTCAATTTCTTTAGGAGTCATTCCATCAGCTAAAATATTCAATTCATCTTCAATGAAATGATCTGCTCTAAGTTTTGTTTTAGTATCTATTGTAGTTAAAAGCATGTCTCCAAAAGCATCTATATGTCCTGATGCTTTCCATACTTTAGAATTAGTAATAATTGAACCATCTTGGCCTACCATATCTTCTCTTTTATTTACAAATTTCTTCCAATATAAATTTTTAATATTATTTTTAATTTCAACACCTAAAGGACCAAAATCAAAAAAGCCCGCAAGTCCACCGTAAATTTCTGCTGCTTGAAATACAATTCCCTTCTTTTTACAAAAGGTAGCTAATTCTTCTACGGTTAAATTGCTATTTTTTTCTACCATATATGAAATTAGGATAAATACTTTATAAATTTTACTTTGAAATTCATAAAAAAATATTTAAATAAACAGTATTAGAGATATACATGAAAGATTTATCAGAATTAAGATTAAGAATAGATGAAATTGACAAAGAAATATCAAATTTAGTAGTTAAAAGAATGGATGCGAGTAAGGAAATAGCCAAATTAAAAATAGAAAATGATTTGATAGTTCTAGATCCTAATCGAGAAAATGAAATTATAAATAATCAATATGAATATTTAAAGAACTTAGGAATTGATGATTTGAATTTTATTAATGCATTCTTTGGAATTATAATGATAAAGTCAAAGCAAATTCAAAATGAATTAGTTCTAAACAATTGAATAATTAAAAAAGTTTATATATAACTATAACCTTTAAACCACATATGAAACATCTAATTAAATTTTTAACAATTTTTTTATTTTTTATTTTATGCTGTAATATTAGTTTTGCAGGAGAGTATGATTATAGATATCATTTTGATAATGCAACTGCATGTGATTGTATGCTTCCTGATTTAACATTTAAATATGGAGGTTCACCAACAGGTTTATCTGTCCAGTGTGTATATGTAGTTGATCCTGAGAAGAGACATGATGGATTTAGAAATTCTTTCTCTAGTTCTGTTGATTTCTGAGATGAAGAGATAACAAAAATTTCTGAGGATTCCATAATGAGAGGTTATGATCAAATAGCAGGTTACTGTGATAGAAATGATGATTGTGTTCTAATTGCAGACTCTTTTGAAAAAGACGAATTTGTAGCGATTTCTAAGATTCAAGGGAAAAAAACAGAATTTAATCCTGATGGAGATAAAAAATATTCATATAGAATAGATAGACAATTTGTTTATGATAATCATGCAATAATAAAAATAAGAGGTGCATGGCCTTATTTTGGTGAAGGTGGTGCTGATAAATTAGTTCTTAAAAATGTTGAAAATATGGAAACTTGTATGAAAAATCTTATTGATAATAGTCTAAATGATGGAAGTAGTAAAATCAAAAGTAAATTACTTGTTGAAAAAATGCCTTTAAAAAACATTATTGTATATAATGAGGATGATGAAGATGATGAAAGTAAATGGACAACTACTAATGATAAAGGAGAGTTTGAATTAAAAGTTAAGAATTCAGAAGAATATGATTTTGTAGTAGATATGACTTATAGGTCAGATGGACATGATTATTTTAAATTAATTGGTGATAATAGACAAGAAGCATATAAATTAATTTTTCATGTAGAAGATGATGAGATAATGAGTATTAGTATTGATAATGGAGATTTCAAATTACCTATTCACGGTATTGATATTAAAATTGGTGGTGATATTAATCTTGATAAACCTTTATCTATTGAAGAAGGATTAATTGGACCTTTAATTAATTATATTCATTTCACTGAAGTTTTAGAGTATTATAAAGATGTTTTGAAAGTTAATTTAAAAGAGAGAACTTTAGATGTTTTATTATATAGTGGAGGAAGCGCTTCATATAATTACGAGAATGATAGAAGTTGGATTCTAATGAATAAAGCTTATAGCAAGTATGAGAACGAATATAGACCTTTTGTAGCATATCATGAGTTTAGTCACTATGTTCAGCATATGTTGTATGGGAAGACTTTTGAGGAATCTTTAGAGTTATTCAATATTAATCATGGAGGATATGCAAATCCTACAACATCTGATAGTTTTACTGAAGGTTTTGCTGCTTTTATGCCTGTTATTATAGCTAATCATTATGAAAGATATTGGGCAGAAAATGTTAAAGAGAAGAGAGTTTCTTTATATCCTTTATCTGGTTCTTTAGATGATAATTGGAAAGCTTGGGATAGACAAGGAAAAGTTGAAGAATATGCTATTGCAGGTATATTATGGGATTTATTTGATGGAAAAGTTGAAGAAGAAGCAGAGTTCAAATCTATGCAGGTTGAAATTAGAGAATTAATGAAAGAAGTTATTGCTGAAACTGATATGGATAAAGATGGGAGTTGGAACAAACAAGAAATGTATTATATTTTTTTAATGGAAAATATTAATTTGAATTATGATGATTATTTAGATAATGATGAACTTAATATAATTAATGATACTGAGTTAGTTGAATATATGAAAGAAAATAAAAAAATAGATTCAGATGATAGAATTCTAACTGAGGATTTTTGGGACTATATGGTTTTGAATTGGGATGATCTTGAGAAAGATTGGAAAAAGGAGATGCCTGATATGTATGCAAAAATGCCTGATAGAGTAACTGTAGATGATTTGATGGAAAAATTGAAGAATACTCATGATGATGATGGCGTGGATTTAACTTTTGAAGAAATATGGGAAGTTCTTAAAAAACCTCATGCTGATTTTAGTGTTGTTTATAATTCATTTTCTAAGATTGTTGGTAAAACTGAACTTGATGAAGTCTTTGTTTCGCATGGTTTTTTTATGGAAACTTCTGAAGGTAATAATAAATATGATAAAGGTGAACCTTTTCAGGATTTAGATAAGGATGGTAAATGGGATAGTTCTGATGAATTGTATGTAGATTTGGGTGAGATGAAGTTTGATGGTTCTGAAAAAATAGGTATTGCATCAAATTATGATAGAAAGTTAAGAAAGAGTTTTGAGCCTTTGGAAGGTGAATTTGTGAAAGTAAATCCTGAAATTCCTTTTTATGAATTGAAGTACATTGTTTATGGAAATGATTATTATGGCTTAAAAATCCCTTCTGATATTTATACAATTAGAGCAAGTAATGAAAATGGTATGATTTATGTTCCTATGGTTAAAGATGCTATTATTGAGATTATTCCTTTAGGTGTTGAGGTAAAAAGTCCTTTAATTGTATCTGTTGCAGAGTTTGAAGAAAACTATGAAGAAGTAATTGAAGAAGGTTATTTTGTTGAACATGAATTTGATTATGAAGGAGAAGTCCCAGTGTATGTTGATCCTTTTGAAAAGTCTTCAAATAGTTTTAGTTTTTGGTTTGTTTTAATTATAATAGGATTTAGTTTGTATATAATTTTGAATAAAAAGAAGAAGAAAAATAAAAAACAAATAAAGAAAAAATCTAAAAAGTAAAATTAAATATAACCATTTTAATCACCAATCTTTATAAATTCTTTACCTTTATTTAATTCTATGAACAAACAAGAATTACTTGTAAAAAATAAGGAAAAACCTTCTTTGAAATTTGGAAAAGACCCTTATCATAGAACACTTAACGAATTATTCGAAAGAGGAGTTATTTCAATTGACAAAGACGCAGGTCCTACCTCTCATCAAACAGTAGATTATTTAAAAAAAGTTTTGAAAATAGATAAAGCTGGACATTCAGGAACACTTGACCCTAAAGTAACTGGACTATTAGCAACAGGACTAGGCAGAGGAACAAGATTAATGGAGTATATGTTAAAATCAAATAAAGAATATATTTGTTTAATGTATGTCCACAAACCTGTAACTCAACAGCAAATTGAAGATGTTTTAAAGAAATTTACTGGCAAAATTATGCAACTACCTCCAATTATTAGTGCTATTAAAAGAGAACTAAGGGAAAGAGAAATTTATTATATTAATTTATTAGATGTTAAAGATGAGGGTCAAAATGTATTATTTAGAGTAGGATGTCAGCATGGAACTTATATTAGAAAACTATGTTCTGATATGGGAGACTATTTAGAAGTGGGAGCTCAAATGAAAGAGTTAAGAAGAACTAAAGCAGGACCATTCAAAGAAGAAAATAATATGGTTTCTTTAGACAAATTAAGAAATCTTTACGAATTATACAACTCTGAAAAAGATGAAAAGACAAAAGAAATCTATGAAAAAGAACTAAGAACTTACATTAAACCATACGAAGAAGCCCTATCTGACTTCAAAAAAGTAATTGTAAGAGATAATGCAGTATCATCAATTGCTCATGGAGCAGATTTAGCAATCCCTGGAGTTGCAAAATTAGATGATGGCATTGAAATAGGTGAAGAAATTGCAATGCTAACTCAAAGAGGCGAATTAATTGCCATGGGAATTGCATACTTATCCTCAAAAAATGTAATGAAAAAAAAGAAAGGAGCATTCATCAAAACAAACAAAGTATTCATAGAACCAGATTATTATCCTGAAGTTTGGAAATTTGAAAAACAAGAAGAAGAAAATTAATTTTAATATTTCTAATTTTTAATCATCAAAAGGTGATTTGATATTAATTAAAGAATTATTAGCAACTTTTGTATAAATTGTTGTAGTCTCAATTTTCGAATGTCCTAGTAGTTTTTGAATGAGTCTTATATCTGTTCCACTCTCAAGAAGATGTGTTGCAAAAGAATGCCTAAGCATATGTGGAGTTACATGTTTATTTAGTGGCTTTGATGCTTTTCGTATTATCTCTTGGATAGATTTTTTTGTGTATTTAGAATCTCTATTACTTTCAAATAAATATTTTGTCTTAAACTCTTTCCTTAAAATATATTCTGATAATTCATCCTTAAGATTTTTAGAAAATAGCGTAATTCTATCTTTTCTATTCTTACTATTACGAATTGTAATTATATTTTGTTTAAAGTTTAAATCTTCTCTCTTTAAATTAATAAGTTCAGAAAGTCTCAATCCTGAAGAATACATAGTTATAACTATTAGTTTATGTTTGTAATTTGTTATATTCTCAATAATTATTTTAATTTCCTCTTTATTTAGCACTTTAGGAATATCATTCTTCTTTTTTGGCATAGGAATATCATCTAAATAAATATCTAATTTAAGTATTCTTTTAAACAAATAATTAATCACTGACCTCTTTAATCTAATAGTATTCCTATCATATTTCTTTGAATCCAAATATAAAAAATACTCTTTTAAAGTTTGATTATTAATTTCTTTAGAATTAACTCTCAACCATAAGAAGAATTTACTAGTATTATACATATAATTCTTTTTTGTTTCTTTACTAAATCCTGACAATATCATCTCTTCAGACAATTTAATTAATATTTTTTCATAATTCATTTTATACTATATCTTATTATTAATAAATAGTTTACCTCTCTTTACAGGAAAATAAATACAAAAAGTTGTAGTAAAATTTCAAATTGGGATAAATAAAGGTGTTTTTGTTGAAAAATATAAAGAGTTTTTATTTGAGTTTTTAACCAATTTTGATTCACTTTACAGGGTTTAAACGCCCAAAAAGTTAGGTAACATCTATAAAAAACCTAGAAAAAGGTTATTTAATAGATTTTACACACAATGTTATAGTTTCTTGGTTAATTATTTAGTTATTTTCAGAAGAATTATGAATTTGTTTCCTT
>JAQICV010000056.1 GCA_027858315.1 Candidatus Woesearchaeota archaeon | reverse complement strand
AAAGGTTATGGTGCTTCACTTAAGACTGGAATCTTAAACTCTAAATTTGAGTATATAGCAATTTCTGATGCAGATGGTACTTATCCAGTTGCAAAATATCATGATTTGATTAAAGAATTGGGAGATTATGATATGGTAGTTGGAGCAAGAAGTTGGAGTTCTATTTCCAAACTTAGACTAGTGCCTAAATATATTCTAACAATCCTCTCAAGTTTTTTAGCTGGAAAAAAAATTGAAGATTTAAATTCAGGTATGAGAATTTTTAAAAAAGAGATGTCAAAGCAATTTTGGAATCTATATCCTAATGGTTTTTCATTCACATCAACAATTACTATGGGAGCTTTCACAAGTGGTTATGAGGTAAAATATGTTCCAATTGATTATTACAAAAGAGATGGGAAATCTCATATACATCCAATAAAAGATACAATAGGATTTTTCACATTAGTATCTAGATTAACATTATATTTTAATCCTATCAGGTTTTTTATGCCATTAAGTTTCATATTATTAATATTGGCAATTGCAAGAGGAATTAGAGATTATTTGGTGACAGAATCGTTAGGAGGATTAACTTTAGTTTTATTTTTCATGTCATTTCAAGTGTTCTTTTTTGGATTGCTTGCAGAGATAATTAGAAGAAAGTAGTTTATGTTACTACTATACTTCATTATTTAACTTTATATCCTAACTTTCTTTGTTCTAATTATGGTTAATGAAAATGCACCTATTGAAGATACAAGATTGAATGGTATTTTCTCAGGAAAATTAAAAAAAATTAGAATTGGTAAAATTGCCAAATATGTTAAAGGAGATAAAAATATTTTAGATCTAGGCTGTGATGATGGTCATTTTTTGAACTTTATTGAAAAGCCAAAATATTACTTAGGAATTGATATTCGAGAAGATATTTTAAAAAAATGTAGGAAAAGGTATAAAAATGAAAAAAATTTCAAATTCGAGAATGTTGACTTCAACAAACAAAAAATCAAAAGCAAAGAGAAATTTGATTATGTTATTCTATCTGCTTTAATTGAACATATTGATGATTTTGAGAATTTATTAAACCAAATAAATCTTATAACTAAGAAAGGCTCAAAAATATTAATCACTACTCCTGTTCAATTTGCAGATCATATTCTTCGAATAGGTTCAAAATTTAGACTCTTTGCAAAAGACTCCTATGAAGAGCATGTAAGGTATTATTCGAAAAAGGATTTCAAAAATATAAATGGGTGGAATCTAGAAGTGTATGAAAAGTTCGAGCTTGGTTTAAATCAAGTAGTTGTTCTAAAAAAATCCAAATGATATTATTAGCCAAAATCCAGAACATTTTAATTCATAAATTTAGCAAATTTTTTTATCTTGGTCTTATGAGTTATGGACTTAAGATAATTCTTACTGCATTTTTAACTGAGTTTATGAAAATTGATTATTTTTATTCATATATTGCTACATTATCTGTAATTATAGTCTTAAATTTTTATTTTAACATGTGTTTCGTATTTAAGAATCAAAAAGAAAAATTAAAAAATATTTTTAGATATTCTATAGCTTTAGTAATTATGTATTTTCTAGATTTATCTTTGGTAAAATTCCTGACAGATAATCTAGGGATACATTATTTATTTTCAATTGTGATTGTAACTGTTTTCCTATTTGTGCTAAAATATTTTGTATATGATAAATTGGTATTTAAATAAATTAATCAATACCAAATTCATTGAATATATCAATTTCTTCTTCACTTAAAGAACGATTCCATATAGCAAAGTTATCTATTGAGCCATAAAATGAATCAATCCATTGGTTATGTGTTGGTCTATATCTTGAACCTATAACTCCTAAATCGGGCTCTAATCCAATATAAGATTCAGTATAAGTAGCATTCTCAAATAGTTCCCCATCTACATACCAATAAATAATATTCTTTTTTTTAATGAATCCTATGTTTATCCATTTATTTAATGTAACCATTTCTTTCTGATTTCTTGCATCTAACTCTTTAGGAGGAGATTGCCCATATGCAGTTGTTTTATTCTCATAGATATGAAAATAATTCCTCACATAATTGTAATTGCTAGGTGTATTTGTAAATTCACCATAAATACCATCTCTATCAGTAATATCTTTAATAAATAAATTCACAAAAAAACTAAATTCTTTTGGATTCTTATCTAATATGAGATTGGTTTCAATTCTGTCATCATTCCCATCAAACTTAGCAGCCATCCCCTCAACTCCTTCTACGTACGTAACTCCAAACTCAGTTCCATCATTCCCATTACCTGAGTAATCTTTAGCATCTCCATCAAAAGGATAATAAGCTAGCAATCCATCGTATAAATTAATGCTATCTTCTATAACTAAATTATGCGCAATAGAAAAAGTCTGAGAATCTTCTAACTCCTCAGAACGAACTAAAATAGTCCACATCCCAACCTCTATCTCAGAAGGATAAACATAAACTTGTTCTACTACATTCAAACTATCTCTCTTATATCTTACAGGTAAGTCTTCATAATTCTGTCCTGTAGGGGTTAATGTCCATGGCAAATATAATTTTCCTGTAGGAGACAATACCATAATTTCTAAATCATTCTTTAAATTAGTCCAATCATACCAATTACCTGGAAGGTCATCCCAAGCAAGAGTGATTTTCAAATCTTCTTGATTCTCAGAAACATTTATTTGAAAGTATTTAATATCCTCTTCACTCTTAATCTTAGACTCAAAAATATTTTCATTTTCAATAGTTTCAATAGCTTTTTGAACATTTAGTAATCCGAAACCTGTTTTAAAATCTGGACCATCATTTTCAAAACTACCTAAACCATCATTCTTTAAATCATTTGCAGAGTTCACAAGAACTGCCTTATATGTTGATGGAAGCATACCATCTTGAGTATTATAGACTTCCTTGTAAGTTTCGATCATTAATGCTCCAGTAGCAGAGACCATAGGAGTAGAAAAAGAAGTTCCACATGCAACCTCATCATCAATGATATTTGTATAAGTACCCTCAGAACTTGTAGAATAAATTCCAATATTGTTATCTGCGCATCCTGGCGCCACAATTTCAGGTTTAATTCTTCCATCATATGTTGGTCCAAAGCTACTAAAATTAGCAATTGAATTATCTTCACTATTAACTGCACCAACTGTAATTACATTTTTTGCAGAAGCTCTAGGTAGAATATTCATATAATCAGACTTTAAAGCATCATAACTACAGCTAATTTCTTTATATACATTTCCTGCAGACCAAAAAATTGGGACTTTTAATTCTCGAGTCAAACTATCTAAAAGTTTAGAATCAGTTGTATAAGACCCTCCTGCACAATCCATTGAAATAGGTTTTGCTCCCCAAGAATTTGTAATTATTTGCGCACCATAATCCTCTACAGCTTCAGTATAGTGATTTTTAATATCTCTTGTTACAAAAAAGAAATTAAAGGGATTAAATGTTGGCATATAAGAAATTAATTCTGAGTCTTTCGCTATTCCTTGATATTTTAAAGCATCGCTAGAATCCTCCGAATTTGAAACTAATATTCCTGCAACATGAGTTGCATGGTCTGTCTCATCTACATAATCTTGAGGAATAGTTAGTTTATCTTGAAATGATTGATGTTCAAATGGAACTCCAACTTCATATTGTAAAATTTTTACTCCATCTCCTGTTGCTTCATATAAATTCTCATTTCTATAGTTATTAGCATTTATTGCTATCTTTGAATCATAAAGTGTATCTTCGAAATCAACATTTATTGCTTCAAGATATTTAATCTCTTTTAATTCAGCAATTTTGGAGATTTTGCTTTCTTCAATCTCAATAGCAACAACTCCTATTTCTTCTAATGAATATAATACATTAACATCATATTCTTCAAGCATTAAAGTTAAATCTTCTAAAATAATTTCTTCTTTATAATATGCAAAAATAACTACTTTTCCTGCTTGTGTATAACTATTCTCAGAAAATTTTAAATTTTTAATCTTTTCTGAGATTTTTAAAGAAGAATCAGCTTTACTTGAAAAAACTATTTTGTTTTCAATTTCACTATAGCAATTATTAATCCGTTTACTATTAGAAAAACAATTAGAGTCAGTTAATGGTACTGATATATACCAAAAATTTGTATTAATCGGAAATATTAAATCAAAGTCAAATTCATTAGTTAATTTATCTTTTTGAAAATAATTCAATTCATGTTCGAATTTTATGATATAATAAGCTCTTTTATCAAGAGAGTTTTCTTCTTGTATTCTAATTGTTTCTTTAAACATATTTTCATCAATATTCTTTGATGCAAAAACAACACCAGTTAGGCTAATTATTAACAGGTATAGAATTAATATTGTTCGAGTATTTTTTCTCAAATTTTCCATTTGTAAAATTATTTAGAAAACCCAATTATAAAATCGTTGCTATTGTTTTTTTGAAAAAAATTAGAAGTAGGGATAAACTATAGATTTCTTGGATAAAAAAATCATTAAAACGTAAAATACTTGACTTTTTTCTTATATATTTTTACTTGATTCTTCTATCTTTTAAGAAAATTTTATTAATACTTATTAATCATTCTTTTTATAATGCTTTTTAATTCAATTCATTTTATATTATTTTTTATTTCAATCCTTATTGTATATTATATAATTCCTAGTGGTTATAGATGGATTTTGTTGCTGATTTCAAGTTATTATTTTTATATGGTTTGGAATTTCAAATATGCTTTTTTAATATTTTTATACACATTTATTAATTACTTCTTAGCTATCAAAATTGAAAAATTAAAAGAAGGTAGATCTAAGAAATTTTATCTTTATCTTACAATTTTATTAAATTTTAGTTTTTTATTTGTTTTTAAATATTTCAATTTTATAAGTATTTCATTTTCAAACTTTTTAAATTATTTTAGTTTCAGTACAAGTCCTTTATTGCTAGATTTAATCTTGCCTGTAGGAATCTCATTTTATACATTCCAGACAGTTGGATATGTTATTGATGTATATAATAAGAAAATAAAGGCTGAAAGACATTTTGGGATATTTGCTTTATTTGTTTCTTTTTTCCCTCAATTAGTTGCAGGTCCAATTGAGAGAGCTAAAAATTTATTACCTCAGTTTAGGAGAAAAAAAGAGTTTGATTTAGATAGTTTTATTTTTGGATTCAAGATAATTATTTGGGGTTTCTTTCTAAAAGTAGTAATCGCAGATAGATTATCTATATTAGTTGATCAAATATTTAATAATGTCTCAGCTTATACTGGCTTACCTTTAATTATTGCAACATATTTCTTTGCATTTCAAATACTCTGCGATTTTTCAGGTTACTCATTAATAGCAATTGGATGTGCAAAAATGCTAGGCTTTGACTTAATGGAGAATTTTAGAAGACCATATTTTGCAAAATCAATTGGTGAGTTTTGGAAGAGGTGGCATATATCATTGTCTACATGGTTTCAAGATTATCTATATATTCCTCTTGGAGGTAATAGAGTTAAGATTCCTAGATGGGGCTTTAATGTTTTAGTTGTCTTTATTATCAGTGGACTCTGGCATGGGGCTAATTGGACATTTATTATCTGGGGTGCATTACATGGCTTTTATTATCTATTTTCTAGGTTAACTGTTAAATTTAGGAGTAATATTATTATTTTATTAAAATTAAATAATTTTCAATATTTACTAAGTTTCTTTAATATTATTATAACATTTCATCTTGTTCTATTGGGGTGGATTTTCTTTAGAGCAAATAGCCTTAGTGATGCTATATATATAATCAATAATTTTTTTGTAAATTTCAGTTTTAATATATTTCAATATAATATTGGTTTAAGTTTTTGGGAATTTATAATTGCTATAGCTTTAATTGTATTCTTAATTATTGTAGATTTTATTCAGGAAAAGTCATTATTTGACAATAAACATTTTATTAAATTTAAAGTTTTAGAACCTTATTATTATATTAGTCTAATTTATATAACTTTATTGTTCGGTATATTTAAGTCCGCTCAATTCATATATTTTCAATTTTAAAATGGTAAAAAATCAAAAAATAAAAATTTCAGGTTACTTATTCTTGTTTTTAATATGCTTCATTATAATAAATTTCAGTTTTAATTTTGTTTATAATCATTATACTATAACTCCACATAAGGATAAAGTATATTCTCATTTTATCTCAGAGAACACTTTAGAGTATTTATTTTTAGGTGATTCACATACATATATGGGTTTGAATCCAGAATTTATTTCAAATACTTCATTTAATTATGCATTTCCTGGCGAATCCTATGCTGAGAATTATTATAGGTTGAAAAGAATTGTAGAAAAGGACAGAGTAATTCCTGAAATAGTCTTTTTAGAAATTGATGGTTCAATGAATGAGAATATTGATTTATTTCAAAGGTCATTATACTTAATTAGAAATGATGTCTCATATGCTCAAATAAGTGAAGATTATGGTTTTAGTGTGAAAAGTTTCATAAATTATAATTTTGGTTTTATTGGTAGGGGGATTTTTTTTGGGTATGTGTTCTTAGATAAGAATAAATTAGACTCTATTAATGCACAAGGTTTTTTTCTTTCAAATGGTGTTTTAAACAATAATACATTTGTTATAGATTATAAAATGGATTCTAAAGTTGATTTAATTAGTTTGGATAGAATATTGAAGTTATCAAAGAAAAATGAAATTGGAGTTATTTTTATTAAATATCCTCATAATGTGAGATTGAATCTTAATGATTCATCTGTTAAAGAATACTATTTAAGTATTGGAGAAGTTGTCAGAGATAATAATATTAATTTCACCATTTTTGATTACAGTGAGACTTATATGGATAATGATTCATTATTTTTTGATTTAGATCATCTAAACTATATTGGAGCAGAAATATTCTCAAAAGATTTGAATAAAAGAATAGATGAATTAAAAATCAATAATTAATTCACTCTAAAATACAACTAGGTAATTTAGGAAATTTATAAAAATCAAAGATTATTAAAAATTCAAAGTTATTAATATCTTCGGAAAATTTATTTCTAACAATATTTAATGATTCGTACAGTTCTTCAATTGAATTGGCAAAGAAATTTGCAGTAAAATTCCAATTACCTATAGTTTCAGCATAATTACTTAAGAATGCTTGTTCTTTCAAGAATTTTTTAAATTCATTCATTTTTCCTGAATTAATGTTTAGTAAAACGCTACACCATATTTTTCCGAATTTATTTCCATCTATTACAATACTATTTCCTGTAATATATCTATTGTTTTCTAATCTCTTAACTCTGTACTTTATAGCTTCAGCTGTAAGTTTTGTATCTATTGCAATTTTAGCATATGTTTCTTTAGGGTTTTGAGATAATTCATATATTATTTGTTTGTCAATCTGGTCGAGTTTTTCTAAATCTTTTTTAGTATCATTTTCTTTTAAATTATTAAATGAATATTCTCTAACAACATTTTTATCAAAGATATTTTCAAGAAATAGATTTGCTGGAGCTTTAAATTTGTCAATTACATATAAATAATCAATAAATGCAATATTTTTCCCAAATTCTTTATTATATTCTGAGATTATTTTATGAACTTCTTCATGAGTTTTAACAATGATTGAAATTCTTAAATCATATCTTCCAAAAGTTTTACCAATCCAAGTAGTATTTTTATGATTTTCTAAGTATTTGATAATTTGATTTAAATTCTCATTTGA
>JAQICV010000055.1 GCA_027858315.1 Candidatus Woesearchaeota archaeon | reverse complement strand
TACTTCGTCTCCATCAAAAAGGTATACGATGTCAGGATCACCTTCTGTCTTTAAGTCTAGTCTTCCAACTATTCCTTTTTCACCCCTTAAAGTGTTATCTGATTCATGAATATCAGTATCTGTTATTTCTATTTTATCACCTATTTTTATCATTATTTCTCCCTGTATATTATTGTATATTAAGAGTATATAAATGTCAAGATATAATCTCACCTAGTAATAAGCTCTTTATTTGCTTCTGAGATAAATACTTATATTTAGCTTTTACACCGTTTAAATAACCTCTATCATCTAAGTTTCTAAATGAAGTTTTATCTATACTATTGTCAGCAATTAGATAATAATAGTATACAGATTTTGTTTGACCAAATCTTCTTATTCTACCTTTACTTTGGGCATAGTCTACATAGTTAGAAGTTATAGTCCAATGTATAGAAACTGAAGCTCCAGTTATAGTTACACCTGTACCAAGACTCATTTCATTAGTTATTAGTATTTTATTATCTTCTGTAGTATTAAACTTCTCTATAAGGTCAGTTTTAAACTTACTTCTAGTTATACCTTTAGGTATTTTAGTCTCACCACAATAAGAAACTACACCATATTTGCTTAATTTTTTATTAAGGTCTTTTATTAGACTAGGTGTTTTAACCCAAATAATAACTTTATCAAAAGGGTGATTTTCTAGTATATCTAAAGTAGCTTGGTATTTGACATTTTCTTCTATATTCCATTTAAAATCCTTTAGCTCTAAAGGGTATTTTTCCTTTAGTATATTAGGGTCAGCTAAAGCTTGTGTGAATAAGTTATAGTTACTTAGAAATCCACTGGAAGAGACACCCTCATCATCCTCTATCGAATTAGCAAGAATCATTTGTGAAACTTCTTGATAGAACTTAAAATGTTTTTCAGATAGCTTAACATCAATTTTATTATCATGTGTTTCTACATCTATAACAGTCTCACCTTTCTGAATATACTTACTATATAAAGGTTCAAGATAACTCTTCATTTCTTCTTTAATTTTTACTACTTTAGTAGAATAAGGCTTTTCTAACTCAGCTATAGCATTTAAAAATCTTTGATAGTTTTCACCTTTATGTGGAAAGTTATCAACTAGATCTGGAGCAACTACTGAAAGTTGTTGGAATATTTCTTCAAATCCTCGTCTGTATAAAGTTCCTGTCATTGTAACTACTTGTTTTGCAACTAGAGAAATCCCTTTAACATATTTATTGTTCTTACTCTTATGGGAAGAAATATGATGACTTTCATCTATTATCATAAAAAAATCTTTAGACCAAGATAGAAACTCCTCATGATAGTTATATTTTTTAGATTCTTTAATAGCCTTTAATGAGTATCCTTTCTTTTTAAAAAGATCTTCTACTAAACATTTTAAATTATTATAGGAACATATTAAGGCTTTGCAGTCATTATTCTCCCAAGGGTTACGGGCCTTCTTTGCATCAAATACATATATTTCTTCACGATTTAAGTCAGTAAACTTAACTAGTTCCGATGCCCAGCCATTTACCATTGAGTTTACTGTAACAATAAAAATCTTATCACATATTTTATTAGCTAGTAAATGATTAAATGCTGAGGCAGAAATATAACTTTTACCATAACCTACAGATAGATTTAGTATAAAGCCTTCATGAGATACAACATTATTAATAGCTCTAATTTGACCTCTATTTAGAGGAGGATACTTTAGTAAGTCCTTATCATATTTAACACCTGTCTTAGTTACCCACTCTTTATTCTCTAATTCTCTTCTAAAAGATAAAAGACTTCTCATATTACCTTCTACCTCATCTATGAATCTACATTTATTTATTAAGTTATCATTTAGATATAAGGAAAATAACTTCCAACAATAATCTTCTTTACACCACCAAAAACCTTCACCTTTGAGAAAACTATTACATTGTGATTTAACTCTCTCGCTTTGGTCTCTAGCTTTAGCTGTTATATAGTTATCTTTTGTTGAAAATATTATCAATTACTTTACTTCCTTTTTGTGTACTGCTTCTCAAACAGGTTGTCCAAGACGTCATTACTACTAATAACTCTTTTATCTATAGTTAAGGCTAAAGCTTGATACATACTATTTAATTTTAATAGATTCACTTTAGTTTTTAATAGATTATGTTCAAGAACACTCTTTGATATTTCTTTAAAAGCTATTAACTCCCAATTAGTTGTTAAGTTATATTTCTCTCTTTCCATTCTAGTATATATTGCTTCGTTAAAAACTTCAATACTTTTCTCTCTACAACCTTGTAAAAAGCCTTTCATGTTCTTAAAGTTATCTATGATATAATTAAACTTCTTAGGTGTCATTTGAGTATATCGACCTTCAATATTATCTGAAGCATCTCCATAAAAACTTTTATAGAAACATACTGCTGATTCTGTAGGCTTAAATTTATACTTATTTTCAAACTCACTTATAGTAAATATTTCTTTGTTATAAAATGAGTACCAATGTGTATTTTCAGATAAGTTTCCAGCCCAGTCCATATCAGTACTAATCATTAGATTCTTCTTATCTTTATCTCGTTCATATTCTAATAAAGGCTTTACCCAAGAGTCAGCTTCTATACTAGGTGTTCTTAATATATAAGAATTATCCATGTAATGTCTTAGTATAAACTCTAGATAGTCAAGAGATCTATAAAATGCTTTATGCTCTTTTTTTCTATTGGATTTATATCCTAGAAGTTTATCATCAATTTTCTCACCACCGTTTGAATCATCAAATAAGAAATATATTTTGCCACCTTCTTTAAGATACTTTTTAATATATGTTTGAATCCTTTCTAGTGATCCTGATATTCCTTGAGTTTGTAACTTAGTATTATTATAGATGGTCTGCATAGCAGAATCACCTTTGTAGGCTCTATGATAGAGGTTGTTACAGTCTATTATTAGTGTATCATATATTTTATTGTTTTCCATTATTTCTTACCCTCCTTCTTTTTATACTAGTAAGCATAGAGCATTACAGTAAATGCTATTAAACTTACTTTTAGAAGAGCTACTACCGTTGTTTACTTTTATAGTATTGTGATTGTCACTTAAAAATTCGATAGCCTCATATTCATTTTTTGCTTTAATCATGACATAAGCGTTATTAATAACATCATCAAATCTATAACCCTCTTCCCATAAATCATCATAAACCCATAATCTTCTCATATTTTTCTCCCTACTATTCTACTCATAAAAAGCTTCCTTATACATATCATAGATAAAAGCTTTAAAGCCACTATCACCATTTATCTCTTGTTGGAACTCTTCAACATTTTCAAACTCAGGCTTGATTCCTAGTTCAGAAACTTTTACTCTATCCTTAATATTTAAGTCTACTTCATATGAAAAGTCATCTAGTATACTCGTAGCTATTCCTACGTCTATTGCTAACATGCTATATAGTTTACTATAGGACTCTCCTACAAACTCCATAATTTTATGAGGTTCTTTCAACTCTATATCATGTGTAGATTTAACTCCTTTACTCTCATAGGTTAATGTTATTTTTTCTTTATCCATTATCTATTATTATTCTCCTTTTCTTGTTATTAGTATACTATTTATTTACTATAGAAGCAAGTTGTCCTAATACCTAACCAGTTATTCTTAGGTTAGCTTTAGAGCTTGCTTTAGTATAGGCTGCCAACTCTTCTGCTAAATTATATCCCTCAACTCCTGATACGTCTTGTAAGTCAATTTTAACTCCAGTAAAAGACTTATTATCATTTATCAAATATAAATTCTGACTTGCTCTTGATAGTAACTTTAAGTCAGAGGTTGAATAACTATTACCTCCACACAAACTACCACACCTACACACAAAATCACCTATACTTGAAGAATGGTAGTGTCCATAAAGCACCATATGAATAATTAAACCTTTATAGCTATGATTTAGTATTAACTTACCTAAACCTTTTTCAGCATCACCTTTTATGGTATGACCATGTGTAATTAAAAAGTTAAATCCATTAGGTAATTCTATTACTGATGTAATCTGATTATCAGGTACAATAAAATCTACGTTTTTTACACCTCTAAATAAGTGCCTAAGTGAATTAAAAATTAAGAAATCCCAGTTTTCACTTGCCGTCATTTCATTACTTTCCATATGATCAGATAATCTAGATTCATTACCTACAGCATTGACTACATGTAGCTTAAATCCTTGCTTTCTTAAATCTATTATTGCTTGCTCCAGTAAATAAGTTAGTAATAGTGATGCTTTAGAAACACTAGCACTTTGAGCTAACTTCTCACTTAGCCTTCTGCTAGAATTAACAAAATCACCTGTAAAAGCTATATAGACATCAGTTACTTTGACCTTCTTAAAATAGAATATACTCTCTTGTATATATTTCCTTAATCTCTTAGATAAGACTGTAAAGTCATATTCATTTAATCCATGCGTTTCTTCTAATAATATTATTTCATTTGCATGTATATCAGATATTTGAAGTACAGCATACTTGTTCTCAATAGTCTTTTTTATAGGAGGTAACTTTAGACTCTTTAGATCAACTTTATGAAAATTATCTAATATAGCATCAAACTTATCTTCTAGTAAATTATAGAGTCTTTCATTTTCTCTTTTTATTTTTACTTCAAAGTTTCTAGAGTCTCTTAATTTCTGAGTACTAGCAGACTTTTTTACTAAATTAGTAGTTAAATCCTCATTGGATAAGTCACACTCCTCTAGCTCGTCTATTTCTAGTTCAGCTTTAACCTCTGATATTCTTCTACAGTAAGAATTGTAAGCCATTAGTGAGCTTTGTTCTAGTGCAAACTCCTTATATAAACTCTGAAGTTTAGGTGTATCATAGTTTAATTCAATCAGTTTTTCTTGAATCCAAGTCCTATTTGTCAATATGTTCTCCCTCTTTTTTAGTTTAAAAGTCCAACCTTTTATATTAGGCTTATATACTTAGCTTTTGATTTAAAAAGTTTATAAGCTTCATCAGAGTCTTTATACAACACATTGATAAACTCCATTACAGGGATAGTAAACTTATATGTTTTCTTCCTGTTAAAATCAGAATGATCTATGATATTTATCTCGTTATGTTCATTATTAACTCTATATACAGTATACATTAGTTTTCTATCAGTTTCAACTTCAAGAGCTTCTATCTCATCTGGTGTATATTTTCTAAGTAACTCTTTAAAATCGCTAGTTGTATAGACCTTCTCGTCTCTATGATACATTTTAGGATAGAACTCTTTAAGATCTTCTATTATATCATGTATCATAGTCCTCGCACTTTTATTAAAATTGAACTCATATTCTAAAGGTTCTTCCATTAGACCACTATTATCTATAATTTCAATATACTCTGGATATATTGTATAATATAATGATAATATATTCTTTTCACAAAAGTTAGAAAACTTTCTATCAAACTTCTCAATACATGACTCTTTATTTACCATTTTTTTCTCTATTAGCATTTCTCATTTCCTTTTATTGTTTTATTTACAAATACACTTATTTGAATACTTATATAAGTGTATTTGTATTTTGAGCTCTATTTATCACTTAGTCTTTTAAAGATGATTTTAGTATCCTTGTCTTCACTATACATTTGACATAATATAGCATCCTTCTCAACACCTTTATTCATCTTAGTTCCTTGACCTACTTCAATAGTAACTAGATCACCCTCAATGTTCTTTAGATTTTTAGCAAATAAAGCACCTTCAAATATAAATGTAAAATCTTCTGGAATATTATTAGTAGATTCTAATTCAAACTTAATTGTAATTTTATCTTTACCTGCTGTATTTAATATAAGCTCCTTTCCTTTAATTGAAAAGTCAAGTCTATTATTAACTAAATCAGTTGTAAATGATTTTACAGAACTTAAGAAGTCAAGCATTTTAGTCTTATTAACTACAAAGCTTGTTTCATGTGTATAAAAGTCAATAAAAGCTTCTGACATAATATCAGGAAACTTCATATCTACTATGTGAGGTGTTATAATTTTAACGTTATTAGAAGTTTCTATGATATAATGGCTTTCTGTAATACTTAAAGTTACATCTGATTCTACTTGACTACTTAGAATGTTAATATAGTCTAATACATCTCTATGTATATTACAGTCTTCATAATCTCCTAGATCTAACATTAAAATATCTGATAATTCTGTTAGAACTGCAAGTTTTCCTTTAATTATTCCTGCATGGTGGTGTACTTGATTAGCATTAGGATCTTTGCTTACATAGGTTAATCCTAGTTTAAAAGCTTTTTCTAGTAATTCATCAATTTCTAATTTAATATCTACTTCATAATCTCTGTCAAATAGACTTGTAGGAATTATCTTAACATCTTCAAAGTAGGATAACTGAAACTTATTATCACCATTTGAAAAAGCTATTTTTCCATCTAAGTTGACTACATCTAATTCATCATACATATTACATACCGTTAAAAGTTTACTAGCATCTGTAATTAGTTTTTCACAAATACTACTATCATAATCCTCTACTTCTATATCAAAACATATGTTGATGTTGTTTGTGGATTTCATATAGATCTTTTTATTCTCAAAGTCTATAAGACAAAGTTGATTCACAGAATCGGCTGTGCTATAAGCTCTATTTATTAGAGCTTGGTTTTTAGTTAATGATTTTGTTGTAATTCTCATTTATTCTCCCTTATTTATATTTAATTAAAGTATATCATAGTTATAATAATGTTTCAAGTGTTAAATAAAAAAGCCTATCATCGGTTAAGATGTAGGCTTTTTAGTATTTGATTTTATGAAGTTAAAGAATACTCATTCTATAGATAAAGTACTCAGTACCTCCACCATAGGCAGAGTTCTCTTCTCCATCATCTAAAGCTATTTCTTTCCCTCTATCACCTTCAGGACTTCCTGTCTCTGAAATCATAAACTCATCAGCTTCCTCATTTGTTAAAACTAGGAACTCTGCAATATAGGTAGTGAAATAGTTATCTCCTATATCTTTTATATCCTTATTCTCATTAGAGTCTCTATCATAGTCCTGCTCTAGAACTAGGATCTTTACTAATATTAGCTTCCTTAATCTTTATCCTAGTTCCTCTTTTTACAACCCTTCCTTCGATTAAAGTATCCTTTGTTAATTTCATTTAAGTTAAGCTTAAATGATAATTTAATTTTTGTCTATAGTAATATAGTAACTTATGAGAAAAGTACTATTATATTAAGAGTATTTAAAAGAATGTTTATTTTTGATACTTTCAGTAGTTTTGTAGTGTAAAGTAACCTATTTTACAAATTGATACTATATTACTATAAGAAAGCAATTTAACACATTGTATTACATAAGCGAGCGTACTATAGATTATTAAGAACCTATAGAGAACCGAAGGACTATGAAGATTTACTTGCTTATCTTTTTTAGTCGTGTTACTTCGGTTCTCCATAGGTTTTTATTTAAGGAGAATATAATGGAGCAAGTGGTGGAGTTTATTTTTGCAAAGCCTGTTAACATGGATTATTTTGAATTCTCAATCAACAGCCTTGAGAGAGTAAAGTGGATTCAGAGAGATGAGTTAAGCCACTTTATCTCTAATAATGTTCCACAGAGTATTATTTCTATTGCTGAGATAAAAGAATTAGTTGATACTTATCAGTCATTTGTAATAGATAATACAAATAAAGAGTGGTATACGCTAGAGTTTGACTTTGATAAGAGAGATATAACAAACACGGTTAAAGCGAGAGAGAATGTCACTGAGAAATCTGACCCATTTACTAAGGTTATGGATAGGATAAAGAGTTACAAGTTAAAGATGTAATAAATTGGTGTGTCATTTTGACACAGTTTTAGGCATATTTTTAAATAAGTGAGTCATAATGACACAGTTTTATAGCTTAATTAAATATAATGTTTCTTTTTGACACACTTTTAAAATGAGATAGCCTCTAAGTGTGTTTAAAGTGTGTTAGAACTTGGCATAGAAATTGCAGTATATTAGTGTATACTGTGATAGGAGTTACAAATTAAACATGTAATCGACTTGAAACTTTTTAAGTAATAAAGTATGATTACTACTATTGTATAGACTGCAAAATGCTAGGGTTTATACAAATCTAATGGAGAGGAGCTACATAACAAAATGACTTGTGAAATTATTGATTGATATTAGAAAAAGAAATAGAAATAAATAATAAAAAACATCTCACAAAAAGATTCTTTGGCTTTTATAGTTCTAGTAACTTACCTTTAGAACTTAGAAATCTTATAACTAAGTTTATAGAGTTCTCAGATAAAAGTATTTTAAAATCTGAAGAGCAAACTAAGCTATTTACTGATATATGCTTAAATACTTTTACAAGGTGTGTTATTCAAAAGAATCACATTGAAGGCTATAAAGATAAAGAGGATAAAGACGGAAATCCTATACTTAATAAGTCTTTAGAGGATATACATAAGAATAATAAAGTTGTTGTTCCTTTGACTAACTCAGAGTTCTTAGATAAAGATAAGAAAGTATTAAATCCAATGTTTAAGTTTGGTAACACATCTTATTATGTAAAAAGAAAAGTTCTGGATGCTTTAACTACTCTAGGTATTTTCTATACAGAAAAAGGACTATTCTTAGGTGTTAAACATAAGGATAATAAGTGTACAAGTGTTAAATTAAATAAGCTTCATCACTTGAATAGAGAATTTACTAAATATCTTGAAGATAGCTCAACTAAAATTGAATATGAGGAGTTTATTAACCTTATAGGTATGATGTATAATCCTCAGTCTTTATCAGATCTACTTTGTAAGTTTGACTGGAATAACCTTAGTGTAATAGATAAAGATGGATTCTATAAAGCACAAGCTAATGTAGAAGATAAACTAAGAAGAAAATATGAAAGTCCTAAATCTGATATTTCATTCAGAAATAAAGCTACTAAAGATAAAGATAAAGTAAATCCTGATATGCATAGTATAAGCTATAAAGATCTTCCTATCATAGAGAATATTAACAATGCTTTTAAGTCTGATTTTTTAAAGTACCACTTATCCTACACTAGAAAATATCAAGTTTATTTAGACTCTAAAGACTCTTATGAAGTTGGAAGCAATGAACTAATACTAAATCAAGGTGGCAGATTATACTCAACATTTACAGGTATAGAAAAAGGTACTAGAAAATGGATTACTAAGAACTTAGGTTTAAAAGAGGTAGATTTATCAAGTGCAATGTTTCAAATTATATATGGTTATGTAAATGATGAACTATATGATGGAAGGTTCTATAATGCAATTGCAGAATCTATATTAAAAGAAAAGAATGTTCTTGACAATTTAGTTGATCTACAAAAAAACTTCATGATTAAACAACTAGCAGACTTAATAAAAGAAGAGACTTTACTAATCTATAATATGAATAGTGAAAAGTCTTACATAAATAGTATAGACAAAACTCTAGTAGATAGCTGTTTAAATGTTAATTTTATTAAAGAGCTTAAAAAAGATTATCCTAATTCAACAGTTAAAGAAGCTATGAAACTAGAAGGTTTATTAAATAATGATGAAACTAGAGATGAGATAGAAATACATAGATATAAAACAACTAAAAGAAATAATAATTTTAGAAATAACTATAAAAATGACAATATGAAACTAATGTTCCTAGACTATTTAGGTAATAAGACTATATCAGCAAAGTCTATAATAAGGGCTGTTAGAAGAGAGTTTCCTGAGTTATCACAATTTGAGTTTACTTCTAACTGGCAATTTTCCCAGAATATAGAAAGTGAAATGATAGTTAAAGTATCAAACTCTATGAAAGAAGATAAATTAACTCCTTATAGCTGTTATGATGCTGTATATGTTCCTAGTAACATGATATCTAAATATTCTCAACTAATGGATAAGTTCCTACTAGAAAGTATTAGAGAGTTTAAAGAGTCTAAAGCTACTGAATTATTAAAAAGTAAAGATGCCCTTAAAGAAGTTACAGATAATCTTTTACTAATAAATAATAGATCAATAACTAAAAACACTACTATAAAACATAGAAAGCTTCTATCAAAGTATAGATACTTTGTAAACTTAATTCTTGGTACCAATCATAAGTCTCAAAAGAATGAGTATAAAGTCACTAATTCAATTTGGAATGATAATGATTTGTTACTTATGGATAACTTAAGTAATACTTCAGAATCCTTCTTAAAACATAAGATTACTAATTACTTAAATCATTCTTTGAACTTTGAAACTCATAAATTCTTATTATCTATGTATATTTATACAACTATTACTAATAAAACACTTTTAAAACTAGAAGTAATAAATAATAAAAGTTTAATTAAACAGAAGCACTATAATTAT
>JAQICV010000054.1 GCA_027858315.1 Candidatus Woesearchaeota archaeon | reverse complement strand
AAGCCAAACTCATCAGAATAAATATCATATTAATAATAAAATAAGAAAAAGAATCAAAATTAAATTAATTTAATTTCAATGTTAACCCCTTTAGGGATTTGAATCTTCATAATTTTTCTAAGAACTCTCTCATTAATTTCTAAATCGATTACTCTTTTATGAATTCTCATTTGAAATCTCTCAAATGAAGCTTTACCCTCACCATCAGGAGATTTTCTAGTTGTGATTTTTAATTTTTTAGTTGGCATTGGAATAGGTCCTCTAATACCTACACCTAATTTTTCAACAACATCTTTAATTTCATTAACAAATTCATTAATTCTATCAATATTGTCTCCAACTAGCTTAATTCTTGCTGAACTACTCATTTTTTATATATATAAATAAACTAATGAAAGAGTATTTAAAATTTTAACTCCTTCTTAACAGTTTCCATACATTGGCCTGCAGCAACAGTTTTACCTGAATCTCTAATTGCAAATCTTGCTAATTGAGGGATAGTATCTCTTGTTTCAATTACTACTGGTTTTAGTGGAATAAATTTAACAATTGCAGCATCACCATTTTTAATAAAATCTGGGTTCTCAGCCATGTCACCATTTAATCTCTTCACAATTTGTAAAACTCTACAAGAAACTTGTGCAGTGTGAATATGAAATACAGGAGAGTATCCAACTGTAATTACACTAGGATGATTTAATACAAGAACTTGTCCTGTAAATTCACTAACTAATGAAGGAGGAGCATCAACTGGACCAACTACATCACCTTTAGCTAAGTCACCTTTAACATAACCTTTAGCTGAAAATCCAACATTGAAACCAGGAGGTGCTTGCGCAACTTTCTCGTGGTGCATTTCAACATCTTTAACTTCACCAACCATACCAGTACCTTTTTTACCTGGAACTGCTACAATTTTCATACCTGATTTCAAAATACCAGTTTCAACTCTTCCTACAGGAACTAAACCTACTCCTTTAATTGAGTAAACATCTTGCAGAGGCATTCTTAAAGGTAAACTTGTTGGTTTTTCTCCAGTTTCAAATCCATCAAGCATTTGAAGTAAAGTTTCACCAGTCCACCAAGCCATATTATCAGATTTTTTAACTACATTGTCTCCCATAAGAGAAGCAATAGGTACAAATCTAATTGATTTGAATCCAAGAGGTTTTAATAAAGTCTCTAATTCAGTTTGTACTTCTTTGAATCTAGCTTCATCATATTTAACCATATCCATTTTGTTAACAGCTACTATTAATTGATCAATACCAAAAGTTTTGGATAAATAAGCATGCTCTTTAGTTTGCTCATTTACTCCATCAGTTGCAGCTACAACTAAAACACCTGCATCAGCTTGTGATACACCTGTAATCATGTTTTTAATAAAGTCTGCGTGGCCTGGAGCATCAATAATTGTATATTCATACTTGTCAGTCTCAAACTTTTTATGAGCAAGATCGATAGTAACTCCTCTCTCTTGTTCTTCTTTTAAGTTATCCATAACATACGCAAATTCAAAACCTGCTTTACCATTCTCTGCAGCTTTCTCTTTAAACTTCCTCATTTCTTGCTCTGAAACAGCTCCACCGTCAAAAAGCATCCTTCCTACTGTAGTTGATTTACCATGGTCTACATGACCGATGAATACAACATTAAAGTGTTCTTTATTACTTGCCATTTTTAATTTAATTGATTGTAATTTATGTTACAAAATCATAACATATTTAATAAAAAAGAACTGAAGGGGTTTTATAAAGATTTCGCAAATACGCCAAAAATGCTCTAAATCAAGACATTAAAAAAGATAAACTTAGAAATTCTAATTTATACAATAGAGCCTAAAACTTGCCACCCTACATACCCAAAGCCAATAATTCCAAGTGCTACTACAATTGAATACTTCACCATTCCACCAATCAATTTCTCACCCATTTGATACTTAAGCAAAATACTATCTTCACCATTTTCAAGATTAACAACCATATAAACCAAAATAATAATTAATGCAACTATGTAAAAACCAACTGATGCTTGAAATAAATAGGTAGGTATTCCCTCGCCAAGTAAATTACCCAATCCCGCAGCCCCCCCTGCACTCGATTCAATCTCTAAAGCCGCTGTTGCAGTACTAAGTGTTCCCATAATCATCGTAACTAGCGAAACAATTGCAATAACAATACCTGAAATAACAGGAGCTAAAAAAGCTAATTGCGCTTTCATACTAGAAATACTCTCTGCAAGTAAATCTTTCATCCTCTCTGCAGACATATGAATCTCACTTAAATATCTAGATAAATCAATCAAAGTTTTTGCAGTAATTTCTGGACCTTTTTCAATAGCATGAACCAATATCTTCATTGAACTAATAACCAAATCAGAAGGATATTCAATAATTGCACCTTTATCTTCATCAAAAATAGCTCTCTCAACACTCATACCTTCAAATTTAATATTAGAATCAATTATTGAGAAAAAAACTCCAGCCTCTGTCCCTTTCATAGTCTCAGCTACAGCACCAAACGAAAGTTCAGCAGAAATTCCTTCATTAATACGATTACCCAATTGAAAAGTTGCTGAAGGGAACTGTTCTTCCAATTTTCTTGTTTTATCACGAAGATGAATCAAATTCTGATACTTAAACCTCATATAATACCCAATACTAAAAGCAAAAGAAAGTGGGAAAAATAAACTTAAAATTCCAGGAAAAATACCATAAGGACCATAAACATACGAATCTCCACCATCAACATCAATAGTTTTATACTCTTGAAAATACGAAAAAGGTGATGATGAATCAGTAATCATTAAACCAAGTTTATCATTTAGAACAGTATCAATCCCAAAACCATGAAAAATTATCGGTGAAAGTCCTATAAACATAAAAACAACAAATATCATCAACGCAGGAATCTTAGGAGAAACATAGACATACTTATCTTTCCCAATTTTAATTTTCGCCTTTTGCATTTGTGCAAGTCCTTTCAAATTCTTAGGAGGTTTAATTGAATTAACTGATGAAGGTCTATTAAATATAATTAAAAAACCATAATATCCTACAAGAATTGGAATAATAATATCATAAAGAATAACTACAATCTGCCAAACTCCTTTAGGATTCCCCATAGATGCAGCAAGAGGTAAAATAATCAAACCCAAAATAGGAAGCACTACTCCAAGCATATTAAAAGAAGTAACTTTACCTCTAAGTTCTTGAGCAAAATGAAGCATTTTTTCATAATTGCCTTGTAAAATAATATCTAAAGCTTTCTCCAAAAGAGTAATTCTTCTAAGAGAATCTGATTCATACAGTGAACTCTCAATTAAATATATAGACTCTAAAAATTCCAAATTCTCATCCCTCCAAGCTTCAAGATAATGATCCATCGCAGTTTTAATATTTGGGTACTTTGAATTTTCTAAATCCCATAAAAGTCTCTTAAAATCAAGGGAAAGTGGTGCATTCAAATAATTAGCAGCAAAATTAATTGCTAACTCAAAATTAGAATTAAACCTCATAAACGCTACAATATAAAATATAGCAATAATTATCTGATCATTAGCTTTAGCCCTCATCCTCTTTGCTAAAAGACTAGGAATTTTAAGCAAAATAAAATAAGAAGATAATGCTATCAAAACAATTCCAATTCCAAAAGTAGAATTAACTAAATAAACTCCCAAACCTAAAAGTATAAGAAGTAAAGGATATAAAATTGCACTACTCATAACTCCATTAGGAGTACAATTTAAATGAGCAGAAAACAAAGCCTCAGAAATCTTCTCTTCAGACTTCTTATCAGGAGCAATTGAAATTATACTCTCAGAAAAATCACAAAACTTTTCATAAAAATTAATTGAAGACGGTAAAGACTCTGTTCTAAACTTTTCATAATCAATAGAATTCTCTGAATCAAAATTAGAACTACCAGACAAACTATCTAAAGTTTTATCATCAAGCTGTTTTTTCAATTTATCTTCAAAACTCTTCATAAATAAGTCTTTCTCATTCATACTATATAATAAAAATCATATAATATTAATATAAAATTATGATGTAACTTTAAAGGAGAAATAATGAAAAGTATATTAAAACTAATATTTATAAAAAACATAACCTTTCTAATATATATGTTTAAAAAAACCTGTTATGAATGTGGAGCTAAAGTTGATACTCTATTTGAAGGATTATGCAGTAAATGTATAAGTGAAGATAGTCCTCCAATTCAAGAAATAACACCTCTAAATTTGAAATACTGTAATTCATGTAAAAAAATCAACATCAACAACCAATTAATAACTAGAGAAGAATTAGAAAGAAGACTCCCAGATATAATAAAAAGAAATATAAAAATAAATAAAAACTATACCTTAGAAAATCTTGAAATTAAAAACTTTGGAATCGAAGGAGCTAAAATTAGTTTTGATGTTGGAGTTAATTGTAAATTAAAAGAATAAAACTTCTAATCAACTTCCTTTTTCTATTTTATAGTTAAAATAAATCTATTAATAAAAACAAATTATATTTTATCTATGTTTAACCCTTTCAAAAAAAAAGAGAATGAATTCAAGCTAGATGATTACGAACTTCCTTCTTTAGGAGATAGTACTCCAAATAATGAAGAATTGATGCAATCGCCCTTCCCAACAAATCCTAGTCTTGAAACTACTCAACAAAATAATCCTAGTGAAATACCAAACTCTATACCTTCTCAAACTAATTCTCATGAAAATTCTTTCAATGAAGAAGAATATTTGAAAAATGGAAACACTCAAGCGCAACAACAATTCAGTAATCCATATATGAACACACAATTAAATACTCCACAAGAAAACCAACAACAAGATTATAATAATAATAATCAAAATTCTAACACTCAAAACCTTCACAATGATATAACTAAAGCAAAATTAGACTCTATAGAAAGTAGAGTAACACTAATGGACTCCAAATTATCATCAATTGAACAAAAATTAGAGATTCTAACAAAACTTATCATGGAAGAAGTAAGCGAAGAAACAAAACGAAAATTAAAACTTGATAACATGATGGATAAGGTTAGAAAATAATTATCTAATTTTATAAAGCTATTTAATTTCTAAATTAAATCGATTAAAAATATAAAATATTTTTATTTCTATTTGAAGTTCTAACTTCAAATTTATGTTTTTATTTAATTAAAACATGACCAAAAATAATTTTATTATTTTTGATTGTACCGAACGCACAAAGTAAGTGATAGTATAAATATTTAAAAACAAATTTCTATTCTAAATACTATGTACGAAAATATAAAAACTTATTTTGAAGAGAAAAAAATACCTAAATTTCGATCTAAACAATTCGAAAATGCAATATTTAAGCAATTTATTTCTTCCTTTGATGAGATTACTGTATTCCCTAAACATCTAAGAGAAGAACTAGAAAAAAATTGTGAATTACACTCATTAGAATTAATTCATACTCATGATGCAAAAGACACTACAAAATTCTTACTAAAAACAAAAGATAATAATTTTATTGAGAGCGTTCTAATGTATCACAAAGATGGTAGAAGAACTCTATGCGTATCATCGCAAATTTTTTGCGCTCTAGGATGCACATTTTGCGCAACTGGAGCTAATCAATACAAAAGAAACTTAACAACTGAAGAAATAGTTCAGCAAGCAATATTTGTAT
The DNA here is from genome assembly GCA_027858315.1 of Candidatus Woesearchaeota archaeon. Lineage (NCBI taxonomy): Archaea > Nanobdellati > Candidatus Woesearchaeota > Candidatus Woesearchaeota archaeon. The sequence continues at coordinate 18,352 of JAQICV010000054.1, read as the reverse complement.
CTAAATTATTAAAAAAAAATGATGAAAGAATAACAAATGTAGTATACATGGGAATGGGAGAACCATTCTTAAATTATGAAAATGTAGTTGAAAGTATCAAAATTTTCAATGATGAAAAGTATTTCAATATTGGAGCTAGACATATAACTGTCTCAACTGCAGGAATAATCCCACAAATTTATGAATTTACCAAATTAGGACTTCAAGTAAGACTGGCAATATCACTTCATGCAGCAAATGAAAAACTAAGATCAATGCTTATGCCAATTAATGATAAATATTCCCTAAAAGAATTAATAGAAGCAACAGATAATTTCACAACCAAAACAAATAAAAGAGTAACATTTGAATATGTACTAATCAAAGATATAAATGACCAAATATCAAATGCAAAAGAATTGGCACAACTTCTAAGAGGAAAACTTGCATTTGTAAATCTTTTAGTATACAATCCTCATGAATTCGCTAAATTTGAAAAACCAACTTTAGAAATAGTAAAAAAATTCAAGGAAACACTAGAAAATGAAGGAATTGAATGCGCAATAAGAAGATCTATGGGAGATGATATCTCCGGTGCTTGTGGACAACTTAGTGGAAAAGAAAAGAAAAAAAATCAACCATAAATAATTACTCCTATTGTAATTATCAATTCTATCACTCATTTCATTCGTTCAAAACTTTGTTTATACAAAGCTTCAAAAATTTGAAGTTTAATTTTTACTTATCAAAATAAATAATTCATTATCAACTTCAAATTGTTCATATTCCCACCCTTTTTTATTCAAAAAATTAAACAACCAATTTCTCTTCTCAATTTTAAACTCTCTCTTAGATTGTAAAGACCTAGTTGGAAATGATACTACAATATGTTTAGCAGGAATTTTTTCTAAAATCTCTTTTGAAATATTCTTTCTAACTTCTTCAAAACTATCAAGTGCTTTAAACAAAAATACTAAATCAGATTCCAAAAAGTCTGAATCTTCAAAAATTTTCATATCTGTAATATCATATGCTCTTGCAACTCCATTTATTTTATTCTTATCAAAAAACTCCTGAACAAAACCCATATCAAAATTACTCAAATCTGAAGAGAAATACTCAACATCATCAAAATACTCCTTAACAAAAAAATAACTTAAAGGATTAAGACCACAAGCCAAATCTGCAATTTTCTTAGGAGTCTTCTGAAATTGTTCTGATGACTCCTGAAAATCTTTGGATTTAGACTGCACATACCACCTAAATATATTAGAATAAATTTCATCATAAAATTCAAATCTCTCCTTCGTTGATTTATGCAATTGAAGTAAATCATCAACATCTGAATCTATCTTTTTCTTAAAAAAATCATTTGATAAAAAACTCCCATAAATAATATTTAATTCTGACCTTACTCTTTTTACAATTTCTTTAAAATATTTATTTTTTTCAATTCCAATAGTACCTTTCTTCTCAACTTGCAATCTTAATTTCTTAAAAACATCACCATAAGTTAAAATAAATTTATCTAATTTAGAACTAACATAATTTTTATCAAGGCCTCTTAGAATTTTAGTATCTAAAATTTCCTTAACTAAAAGTTCTTTAAGTTCCCCCATCATAAATAAAACTAAAATTCGAATATTTATATAACTAATGAGAATATTAAAATAACTACTTTAAAGTAACATTTATAAACATTTATATATCTAAATTATAATATACAATGAATAAAACTCTAGAATTTTATGAAAGACCTATCCTAATTAGAACAAATGAAGAATTTATCTATTCTACTCTAAAATTTAATTCTTTAGATAAAAGAGTTCAAAATTTAACCAAAATTAAAAATAAAAGTCCAACTGAATGGTTCTTAAAAGATATAATTCAAACATATCCTCATCTTACATACTACAAAAATAGTCTTAATCCAATTAAAAGATTAGAAACAATATTTATAGATTCAGTTCATAAAATTTCTAAAGAAGGTTTAGAATCAGGATTTGATTCTGAAACTATTAATTTACAAAATATATTATATATCATGGATGTAAAAGATAGAGAAATTACTGGAAGTATAAGTAAACTAATGGAACATAATAAAAAGACTGAACAAGAAGCATTATTTAGATTTAAGGGAATAAAAATAATTGGAATTGGAAATAATATTAATGAAAGATATGATAGAAAAACAGAAGTAAATGAAAACTACAACAAATGGGTAACAGTAAAAAATGTGAAAAAACTTGGAGAAAAAATAACAAAACAAGAACAAGAATTTTTAAAAACTTATTTGAGTCCAGGCCCTAAAACATTAATAATTAATCAATTAAATTTACTTAGAAAACCAGAAATAACTCAATATACTAATCTTTAATAACAACAATATTTTTTAAAAGATAAGCACAAAACATTTCTTAATGAGAAAAAACTATAAAAAATATGGTTATTCTGAAATAGTATTTAACGATTCAAAAACAAGAAGATTATATCATAAATATTTACATCAAACAATATTTGATAAAATTTTAAATTTTTTAGTTATTGCTGCAATAATTACAACTATAACAACATTAATTATAGATTATATAATTAATTTGAACCCTATAATCTCACACACACTACATGGATTTTCAAACTTCATTCTACTAATCTTTGTATTCGAATTATTAAGAGAATACGCCAAACAATCAACTAGAAAACAATTTTTCAAGAAACATGCAGTAGATTTTATATTAATTGCATTCTTAAGCTTTTATTTTATATTCATTAAACTAATCGGAATAATTAATTTCTCATCCATAAGTAAATTGTCAGAATTAATTTATAAAATCAAAAATATAAAGATAAGTACAAAATTATTTATTAAAGAAAAATAAAAATTAATTAAGCAAACTCATCATTGCAAGCATTGCTTCAAGTTGCAACTCTTCATCACTCCCTTCAACAATTCTAAACTCAACTGTTGCAATCCTATCAACAAATTTAACTTTAGTTTTAGGTTCAATATCTAAATTAATTACTTGCTTGTAAATCTCTTTTAAAATTTCAAGAGCAGTAAGACCTCGAATAGTTTTTAATTTTATCATCACATCTCTTGCTTTAAAAAAATCACCATTAATTGCAAAATTAACCATCTCAATTACTTCATCAGGATTAACAAACTCTAATACCTCATCTAACAATTTAGTAGATATGATTTTATTAATTGAAGATGATGACTGTAATGTATTCAAAAGTTTTCTAACATCACCTTCAGAAATTTTAAGTAACAAATCTTTTGCATCTTCTTCAATAGTTAAACCTTCATCCTTTGCAACCTTTTCTAAAAGTGAGAATAAAGCATCATTCTTCAAAGGTTTGAATTTAAATATAACACACCTAGACTGAATTGGATCAAGTATTTTTGAGATCTCATTACAAGCTAAAATAAATCTACAAGATGCACTGTATTTTTCCATTGTTCGCCTTAATGCTTGCTGCGCATCTTTTGTTAAAGAATCAGCCTCATCTAAACAAATAATTTTATAAGGAACTTGGGCGAGCGACTTAAGCTTTGCAAATTCTTTAATTTGATTACGGATGACATCAATTCCTCTATCATCTGAAGCATTCAGTTCTAAAAAATTACCTCTAACACCACCTTTACCATAAAGTTCTCTTGCAACAACAAGTGCAGTTGTAGTCTTACCAGTCCCAGGAGCACCTGCGAAAAGTAAATGTGGCATATTCTTAGACTCTAAAAATGCCTTAATTCTGGAAACAAAATACTCTTGACCTACAATCTCATTGAAAGTTTGTGGTCTGTATTTATCTACCCAAATTTGATTTGAATTACTCATAATATATAAAATGTAAAATACTTTTAAATAGTTTTGTTTTAGTTGAATTTAAAAAATTAAAATAATACACTCCAAAAATTAATATTTTTATCATGTTTTACAAAAGTTTAAAAACCTTGAAAATTTAAGAAATTTTATGGAAAGCAATATGTTAGAAAATTATGATAAACAAATTACTGAAATTGACTATGAAATTCTAATTTTAATAAAAAGAAGATATTTAATGGTAAAAAAACTAGGTAAATATCAACACGACAATAAATTAGAATTAAATCGTATAAGATATGATGACAAAACAAATGATAGAGTTATTGCTAAATCAGCAGAAATGGGAATAAGAGAAGGATTCACAAGACAATTATTCCTAGAAATAATAGCAGAATGCAAAAGAGAACAAACTATATTTCTTGAAAAAAAATATCCAGAATTAGTAAAACCAGAAGAGAACGAATAAAAATAAAAAATTCAAATGGAATCAGACTTAGAGAAAATAGAAATTAAAACTATTTTAGAAACATTAGATTTTGAAAATCAAATTGTTTTAGAAATAGGCTGCGGTGATGGAAGAATTACAAAACAAATTGCCCCTCACGCAAAAAAAATATATGCAATAGACAATGATGAAAAAGAAATAGAAAAAGCAAAAAATCTCAATATTAAGAATGTAAGATTCAAAGTAGATAATGGAGAAAATCCCGATTTTCCAAAAAACTTCTTTGACATCGTAATCTACTCTCTATCTCTTCATCATTTAAATGCTAAAGAATCACTAAACAACATACTTCCACTACTAAGGTCAAATTCAATGATATTAGTTATTGAACCATATTACCATTCAAAATTAGGTGAAGTGTATTATCAAGTAGCAAAAGATGAAGAAGAATTAATAGAAAGAACTTACTATTATCTTACTGCCACAAAAAATATAATATTAAACGACATAATCCCATATGAAATTTTTCATAAATATGAAAACTTTAACGAAGTAATTGAAAATATTGAAAAAGATTTAGAACAAAAAATTAATAATGAACAAAAAGAGAAGATAAAAATTATTTTAGATATCAACGACGAAAATCAAAAATTAAAAATTTCAGATAAAATGAATTTATTTTTAATCAATTATAAAAGAAGTGGATCTTCTTAAAAATTAATTATCTCTTCAAAAATTCTAAAATCTCGTAAACTCTACCTGAATAAAAATATTTTTTAGAATCATCGATTTTTAATAGATTTCCCTCTCCTTTCAAAAATAAACCATTCTCATAACTATAATTATATCTTAAATTAGTACTAGGGTCATAAATTTGAGATTCTCCTTTATCGCCTCCAAAATTATTAGCAATACATAAAATAGGAATTGACTTCCAATTAAAATCACGATTATCGGAAGAATTATATAAATAAGTAGGTATATTAATAATTAATTGAATTCTTTCACTTTGAACTCCAAAAAAATCCTCCAAAGTAAACTTTGTAGATTCTTTAAAACCTGTTTCAAAATTAAATAACATAAAAATAAAAATAAATCTAAATTTAAAAACTTAATTCTTCCTACTTTTAATCTCTTTAATTGCTAAATCAAAATATTTATTAAAAACATCAATTCTTTCTTCTTTAGATTTTCTCTCACGAATCGCAAACAATCCTGCTTTCTGACAAACTCCTTCAATTTCAGCTCCACTAAATTTATCAGTTAATTTTGCAAGTTCAATAATCTTAACATCTTTAAATAAAGGCATATTCTTAGTATGAATTTTAAAAATCGCCTCTCTTGTTTTTTCATCAGGAAGTCCAATCTCAATAATTGAATCTAACCTTCCAGGTCTTTTTAAAGCATCATCAATCAAATCTGCTCTATTAGTTGCAGCAATAATTGAAACACCTGTTAATTCTTCAATACCATCAAGTTCAGTTAATAATTGATTTACAATTTTATCTGCAGAATCATTATTTGAACCTCCTCTTGCTGATGCAATACTATCAAACTCATCAAAAAATATTACGCAAGGCGCAACTTGTTTTGCCTTCTTAAAAATCTCTCTAACTGCTTTTTCAGATTCACCAACCCATTTAGAAACTAATTCAGGACCTTTAACACTAATAAAATTAGCTTCGCTCTCAGTTGCAACAGCTTTTGCAAGTAAAGTCTTTCCAGTACCAGATGGACCTGACAACAAAATCCCTTTTGGCGCTTTAATTCCTGCTTCTCTAAAAACTTCAGGTTCTCTTAGAGGCATCTCAACCATTTCTTTCAAATCTCTCTTAGCATCTTCAAGACCTCCAATACTATCCCATTTAACATTAGGTTTTCTAATTAAAACTTCTCTCATTGCCGAAGGCTCAACCTTATTCAAAGCTTCATTAAAATGAGACATCTTAATTTTAATACTCTCTAAAACATTAGTTGGTATTTGATGCTCTGTCTTAATCAAATCAGGAATCCAAGTCTTAAGAGCTTTCATTGCAGCTTCTTTAGTCAAAACTTCTAAATCTGCTCCTGTAAAACCATGAGTCACTTCTGAAATCTTATCTAAATCAACAATATCAGTATCAAATATTTTACCTTCTCTAGAAACATCTTCTTTCTTAACAAGTGGCATTCCTCTAGCATGAACATCTAAAATCTGTCTCCTACCTTCTCTATTAGGTGGATTAATTGCAATCTCCCTATCAAATCTACCAGGTCTCCTCAAAGCTGGATCAATTGAATTTTGTCTATTAGTTGCAGCAATAACTACAACATTACCTCTCCCTTTAAGTCCATCCATAAGTGTAAGCATCTGAGAAACAATTCTTCTCTCAGCTTCACCAGTAACATTATCTCTATTAGGCGCAATTGAGTCAATCTCATCAATGAAAATGATTGCTGGAGAGTTCTTTTCAGCCTCATCAAAAATATCCCTTAAATGCTTCTCAGACTCGCCATAAAACTTACTCATAATCTCAGGTCCATTAATAACTTTAAAATGAGCATCAAGTTCATAAGCAAGAGCCTTTGCAAGTAAAGTCTTTCCAGTTCCAGGAGGACCATAAAGCAAAACTCCTTTAGGAGGAGAAATACCAATTCTCTCAAAAACTTCAGGATGTTTCATAGGAATCTCAATCATTTCACGAATAGCAGAAACTTCTTCCTTTAATCCTCCAATATCATCATAAGTAACAGTAGGAACTTTCAAATCTCCTGGCTTAACAACTTTATCCGAAATATTCAATTTAGTCTTTCCAGTAATTCTAACATACTTTTTAGGAGAAGTTTTAGTTACAACATAATGTAGTGTTGTACCCATAATATTAAAATATAAAACATTTCCTTTAACAAGAGGCTTCCCAACCATCTTCTCTAAAAAAATCTTGCTAGGGTCACCTGTAAATTTAACTTCTTCTGTAGGAGAAATCTCAATACTCTTTGCTTCAACAACTGAAACTCTAGCAACATCAACATCATCACCAAGTCCAACTCCTACATTACTTCTCAAAGAAGAATCCATCCTAATTAAATTCAAACCAAAGTCTTCAGAATTACAGCCCATAGCTTTTGCTATAGTCTCAGATTTACCTCTAATTAACAAATAATCACCATTAGAAATACCTAACCTATCTAAAATATCAGGTTCAACTCTTACTATTCCACGACCAATATCTTCATGATAAGTCTCGGCAACATTTAATTTAACTTTATTATCCATTTTAATCACCCAATACTATTATAAAATAAGTATAGAATATATTTTTTATAAAACTTTGTGAGTATATAAATAGCCCGCAAAGGCTTAGAAATGTCTTCATTTCAAGATTATTTGAAATTTCTAATATTATTTCTCTTGACAAACTCCATAATCATCATCTTGTGACGCATAAAAACATTTAAGTCCAAATTCACAATCACCCTTATCTAATCCACCACACTCATCACCTACTTTTTGAAGTACAATAGTATTGTAATCAAACTCACAAACAGGAAAACCACATTCAGTTTTACAAGACTCTTCATCAGTAGAACATAATGCAGGACACTCATTCCATGAACCTGAAAACAATTTACAAACATTCCCATTTTCAATTTCAGTTGCAATATCATCTTGCACTAAATTCTCTGATTGCTTATCACCATCCAAAACTTTAATCTTAATAACTTCCCTATCCTTCTTATAACTCAATTCATAACAATCTTCACAATTAAATAAATTTGTTCTAATATAATAAATCTTGGAATTTGGATACTTAACTTCTAAATATGAAAGCCACTCTTTCTCATAAGTTTCAAGTCCAGTATTAAATTTAATATCATCAATTAAATTAAAATCTTCTAAATCGGAATTATCTGCGCAAGCAATCTCAGTACACATAATTTCACCATCTATACAAGAACAAGTATTACAATCATTCTTCCAAGTCTCTTCATTTAAATGTTCTCCACAATCAAGTGGAACTTTAACTTCTTCAGTTTGAGAACATCCTACAAAAACAAATACAAGCAAAACTGTGCATAGAATCAATATTTTTTTCATATCTATAACTAAAGTTTAGAATTAATAAATCTTGGTATTAAATAAGAATACTTTCTCCACTAAGAAAGAGTAAAATATATAAATGTTTAAAATTAGAATAAAATATGAAAGTAGGAATAAGTTTCACAAATAGACCTGAAGAGAGAATGTATGGTTTTAGTCAATATAGAGAAGACAAAACAAAATTTACAGGAATCGATATGCAAGTATCTCCTGAAGTTGAAAAAGCTGTAGAATTAACAAAACCAATTTGGTCACAATATAGTAATCTTCCCCTAGTTGTTATGTACAATGCAACCAGAGAAAATGGCAACAGAGGAATAACTTTGGCAAGTGGAGTTAGTGATGTTGTAGAAAGTAATGGTCTAGCTCCATTTGTTAGATCAAAAATAAGAACAAAAATTAACATCAATGGAACTCCAAATGAAAATGGTGAGATTGATTTGAATACTGCAGAAGATTTAGAAATAAGTCTATATGCGGCAAGACAATTTTTTTCAAAAGATTGGGGAAAAGCATTAAAACAATATGATAATAAATCATTAATCCATATTTTAGAAGAACTAAATTTTACATTAAGATGGAATAAGGATCAATTTGATGATTGGAGCAACTTGGATCTTTGGCTAAAAGATTATGATTCAAAACAATTAGGAAGAAAAGGATTTGATCTTGACAAAACTACTTATGCAGTATCTACTACAGGTTTTTTAACTCAAAGAGATAATTCTCAAAGAGCAAACCCAGAAGATATAAAGAAACTTATCAAAAAAATAGGCGGAAGACAATCCAGAAGTTTACCAATATCGTCATTTATGGATGGAATTACTGAATTACATGAGTATAGTGGTAATGGACCAAATTCATTATTAAAAAAAATATACAATGATGGAGTTTATAGAAAATGTCCAATTGTTGGACATACAAATATTGCATCAAAAATGGGTTTCCCAATTCAACATCATATAAAAGGATTAAGCAAAATGCAAGGAGTAGAGTATCTTTTTGGATGCATACTTCCAGAAATACAAGGTAGAAAATTTTTAAATAGATAAAACATTATACCTCTACATCTCTAGGATAAATTACAAAATCAACTTTCCAATTCTGCTTCTTGTAAAATTTAATCAAATCAGAAACCTCATCAATTCTTTTAATCTTATCTCCGAAGTCTACATAAATATCAGTTTGAACAATATTAATTGGGAAACTAAATTCACTAAAATAATAATTAATATCATACCTCTTTGCAACTTCTTTCTTAATTTTATTAATATTGATTTTATTATAATTCATACTAACAACCTTGAATTTTCCTCTATTAACATACATCGAACACAAATCACTCAATATTCTATCCGAATGTTCAGCCCATTCAAAAACTTGAGCAATAATTACTACATCATTTAATGCCTGCAAATTCTCTAGAGTATTCTTTTTATCAAAGAAAGCAAGAAGATGTTTATTCACTTTAATATCAATTTTATCCTTTAAAAGTTCACGTACTCTATCAAAAATTTTCATAAACAAGAATTCATACTCGACAGCAAATTTATGCAAATAGACTGTCTTAAAGAGATTAACTCTTTGTGTAATCAAATCCTCAACAGAAGAAAGTGCGGAAGGTTTAATTACAAGTTTCCCATCTTTAATATACATATGTTCAATAATGAAATCAACCTCTGCAACACCATAACTAACTCCTGCAAAATATGAATCTCTAGCCATATAATCTAATTTATCAACATCAATAGAAGAAGAAATCAAATAATAATAAGGACTCTTACCTTCAAGTAACTTAGCAACATCACTCAAACCTAAATTTATCAAAATCTCACGAGTAGTTTTTTCATGATTAAAATGAGGAAAAGCTCTCTCCCAAAAATGAGAAAAAGGACCATGCCCTAAATCATGAAAAAGAGCAGCAAGTATTAACAATTCTTTCTCCTTATCAGAAATTTTCATAAGTTTATTTTCAAAAACTTTCTTCATCAAATGATAGACTCCTAAACAATGTGAAAATCTTGTATGATTCGCAGAAGGATAAACAAAATCAACAAAAGTTGTCTGTTTAATATGACGCAATCTCTGAAACTCTTTCAAATCCAGATACTTCTTATGCTCAGGTTCAACAAAAATTTGTTTGTACAACGGATCCTTAATTATAATTCTAGATTCTGATTTTTTTTCAAAATCGCCACATTCTAAAAATTTGGATTCTTTCTTCATATAAATCATGAGCGTTTATTTATTATAAATATATTCTTTTATATAGAAAAAAAGTAAATAAAAATTTGACATAATTTTAAATTTTGTGATCACAAACTTCTCAAAGCTTTTCTAGTTGCATCATCAATTTCTAACTTCTCATCCATTGCTTTTGCAAACTCCTTATCATTTTGATACTGCATTGCAAAATAAAACAAATCCCTTTTTCTACATCTAACAACTGAACAAGAATAAAGCTTTGAAAGTTTTTCAATAAACCTTAAAGGCACATCATTCTTCTTCTCAATTTTTGTTCTCCCACGAAGAGCATTTACTTGATTCCCATAAATCCATTTCTTAAGTATTCTTTGATTTTTTTTGTAAATACTTTTCTTAGGAGAACCCTTACAAGTAGAAACTCCAAATGTCAAATAGAAATTAACATAAACTAAAAATCTCCAATACTGCCATTTCATAATTCTTCCTCTAAAAACATCAGCTTTCGCAATCTCATTAAATGCTTGAATAAGCGCTCCCTTTGCATAAACATTAGGCGTATTTTCTTCCAAATATAAAAATAAATCATCTAAATTAACATCAGAATTAAAAGTACTTCTAACACTATCTTCAGGATATGAAAAATAAATTTTATCCATCAAACCTTCTATCTTTTTCTTATAATCACGAATTTCTAAATCATCATTCAATATAAATTTTTTATTAATCACATTCGCTTGAATATCGTTAATAAAACCACGAATATCTGAAGTCTCACGAAGATCAACAAACTCTTCTAACTCTTTTTTATCATAAGAAACATTCTCGCTAATCAATATTCTCTCACCAATCCCAACCAAAAGCTCTTTAGAATTATTAACAAAATCAACCACTAAACATTGTTTCTTTAATGCTTTAATCTTGTCCGAATCAATATCATTTGCAGTAAAAACCATTGGATACCTAGAAGCTTTCAAATGTTTAACAATCTCTGCAACACCTCCTCTATCATTACTTCCAGAAACACCATCAACCTCATCAATTAAAAGTAACTTTTCTTTCCCAAACAAAGATTTTTGTTTAATTACATCACCAATACTAGAATCAATAGAATTTTTATTACGACTATCAGAAGCATTAACTTCAAAAACTTCATAATCATATTTTTCTCCAACCAAATTAAGAGTAGTAGTTTTACCACTTCCAGCAGGACCATAAAGTAAGAGACCTCTACCAGGTTTAAATTTTTCAATAAAATCAATAATCTTTTTAATCTCAGAAGTAACTATCATATCATCAAAATTTTTAAGCTGATATTTCAGAAACCAAGGTAAATACCTTTCTTCATCTTTAGAAAAATAATCTACTCTAATCTTATCAAAATCAACCTCTAAATTAGTGTCCTCTATACTCTTAGGTTTATCATCCTTAACCTCAACACCAAATTTAGATAGATCCATTTTTAACTATACTAAAAGAATATCTTTTATCTTTAAAAAGATTTGTTGTTATATAAATTTAAACAAATTCAGTATTAGAAAATTATTTAAAGACAAAAAAAGAAAAATAAATATGAATTATAAAATTAATAAAAAAGCACTTTTCGGATTAAAAATAAATTACACTAAAACTCCTGGCAGAAAAGTTGAACCATATTCTAAAAAAATTGACGCACTAACAAATCAATTAAAAGAAATAAATAACACAATAAAAAAAGATAAACTAAATGAAGCTGAAATAAAAGAGTGTGAAAGAAGAAAAATAATAATTGAAAAAGAAAGAGAACTTGAAAAGAATAGATTGAAAAAATTAAAGAGAGCTAATCTAGAGGACTCTTAATTTTCTTTAGTTCTTTTGATGAAACCTGAGCATAAATTTGAGTAGTTTCAAGAGATGAATGTCCTAGTAATTCTTGAATTTTTCTAATATCAACTCCAGCCTCGAGTAAATGAGTTGCAAACGAATGTCTTAATGTATGAATATGAACCTCTTTTGAAATATCAGCTTTAAGTTTTGCCTTTTCAATAATCATTTGAACACTTCTAGGACTAAGTGGGTCTCCCTTTTTATTCACAAAGACAAAATCTTTATCTTTCTTATACTTCGTAAATTCAGCTAAGTCCTTGGAAATTCCAGTTGATAATATAGACATCCTATCTTTTCCACCCTTACCATCTCTAATCCAGATAACATTCTCATTAAAATCTAAATCTTTTTTCCTAAGACTAGTAGCTTCAGACAAACGAAGCCCTGAAGAATAATATAATTTCAAAATCAGCTTATGTTGTCGATTTACAACTGAATCAAATAATTTTGTAAGTTCTTCCTTTGATAAGACAATAGGAACTGACTTCTTAATTTTTGGCGTTTTAATCTCAAATTTATTCCCTAAAATCTCATTATAATAAAATACAATTGCAGACTTAATAAGTGCAATACTCCTAGCAGAAAGACCTTTACCTAATTTTTCAGATAAATACAATTTGACATCATCTTCAACAATTTCTTTAGGATCCTTTTCAATATATACTAAAAAATGTCTATTATAAAGTTTATACATCTTAATAGTTTGTGGAGAAAAACCTCTTAATTTAAGTTCAGTCTCAATTTTTTTAAGATGTAAAGAATTATCCATAAATAAGAATTAAAAGTTATATTATTTAAATCTATTTGTAATTTTCAATTTCAAATAGTAATAAACGAATATAATGAGTGAGTGTATTATTTAATTATTCAAAAGAACAATACGGAACGCACTGCATAGTACAAAATTCCGCTTCAGGATTATTCCTACAAGCACTTCCACACTCATTAAATGTCCCACCTAAAAATTCACACTTCTCCATAGATATAAATTCACATTCATTAAATTCTTCAATCCATCTTCCATCATTATTTAAACACTCTCTTTGTAAATTAAATTCTTCAACAAAAATCTCACCTTCTACGCTACATTGTCTTGGGTAAGTTTCCATAATGGGATTTCCAACTGCTAAGCAATCATCAAAATTTGTAATTTTAACAACTTCACTACAAGCAGAAAAAACAAATAAAAAAATAAAAAATAAAAATAAATTAAACTTACTCATCTTATTCACCAATATATACAAACCTATCAACAAGTTCACCATCAACTCTTTTTTTAGATAAAAAAATAGTAACAGGTCTTACCCACATCTCATCCTCTCCATCATTATTTGCATGTGTGTATACAACCATTTTCTCCATAGTTTCAGAATGTCTCCCAATACCTATAACAGTACAAATAAATCCTTTAAAATGTTTATACTTTCCTAATCTTACAATAGCTTCCATATAAGTATTAAATAAACTTTAAACTTTATAAGAGTTTTCTAATTAAAAATAAAATAAATCTAAAACTCAAAGGAAGTAGTTCTAAAAACTAGCACATAAAAGTGTGAGACAAACCACTCTAAATTCATGATTTGAAACCATTTATAAATAAAGGAATCTATGTACTTACTACCAAAAAAGTAAAAATGGCTAAAATCTATGAAAAACTGTTGAAAAAAGTTGCACATTTTCAAGTTGAAAATCCGTACTTAACAGTTGGTATTATATTAGTTCTAAGTATAATGATACTTGGAGGAGTTTCTCAAGTGAAAACTGTTGCATCTCTTGAACAAATGATGCCTAAAGATGTTGAAGAAATCAGTGCATTTAATGTATTAAGAGACAATGATTTAGGTCAAGATATGATTGCAATAGTCATTCAAACAAATCGAGACTCTTCAGATCCAAACTCAATCATGGACATAAGAAACAAAAAAGTCTACGAATATACTAACGAACTAACCAAACTTGTAGAACGAGAACCTGATGTAATTGAAACATATTCCTATTCAAAAATTCTTGATTTCTATTCACAAAATTCTGTAAATGATGAAAACTATTATTCTTTAATTGATACTCAGCCAATAAAAACTCAACTTAGAAATTTTATTAATGATGATTCAACAATTAGTATAATAATAGTAACAACTGATATTAGTGCAGATGATTCAAGAATGAATCTTTTATCATCAAAGATTAAAGAACTAATCTCAGATGTTCCACCTCCAAGGGGAACTGAAATTAAATTAACTGGAACTCCAATAATTCAACAAAAATTAGGAGAACTAATTAATGCAGATAGGACAAACACACAATGGATTTCATTATTTTTTGTATTTACAATTACAGTTATAATATTTAGATCTCTAAGCAGTGCTCTTGTCCCAATAATTGTCGTATACACAAGTATCAATTGGCTATACGGAACTATGGGTTATGCAAACTTACCTATATCAACACTTGCAGGTGGAGTTGCAGCAATGGTAATTGGAATAGGAATTGATTTTTCAATTCATATAATAAACAAATTTAAATATGAAAGAAAAAATGGAAATTCAATAAAAAATTCAGTTGAACTTGCAATAACACATACTGGAAAGATATTAACTGTAACTTCATTAACTACAATCTCAGCATTCCTTGCATTTTTAATTGGAGCTATGCCAGAGATGGGTAAATTTGGAGTATTAATGGCAATAGGAATTGGATACTCTTTAGTATTTTCAATATTTGGCCTACCAGCTCTTCTAATAATTGAAGAAAGATTCGTCTATTATTTAAAATCCAAATTCAAATTTGGAATTGAGGGTGAATTTCATCTGGAGGAGAATAAATGAAACAAAGTAAAATACATAGTATTGCTTTGTTAAGGAATTTTATTGAAATTTCTTCATTTTTATACGAGGTAAAAAAATGAAACAAAGAAAGGAAAAAAAAGGACTAGAAAAAATTGCAGAACAAATTGTTAATATGCAAACAAAATATCCTAAGAAAATCCTTTGGGTATTCTTAATACTTGGTCTATTAATAGCACCAGGTATTTTAAAACTAGTTGACAATGTAGAACCTTCTTTAGAAAAAGTTCTTCCTCAAGAAATTGATGAGATTAAAACAATGAATCTTATGAGGTCTGAATTTGGTGCTGATATGATATATTTAATAGTATATGTAGAAGAACCACTAAATGATATTAGAAATGCAAGATATATAAAATATATTGATATACTATCTCAAAAAATAGACTCAAGAGAATCAGTTATAAGAATTCAAGGAATTCAAGATATAGTAAAAGAGATGCACAATGGAATAATTCCTGACTCCGAAATTGAGATTAAAGAGAGTATTAAAGTTAATCCCTTTAGTAATCAATATGTAAATAGAGATTATTCATTTACTGTATTAAAAATTCAAACAAACACAGGTTCATCTGCAAAATTAATAAAAGAAACAATTGTTGGAATCGAAGACGATATTCAAAGTCTAGAAAGTTTGAATCCTGGAACAAGAATTCAAATAACAGGATTTAGTGCAATCGATAAAGTTACATTTGATATCATAATGAAAGACTTTGGAGTAATCACTCTATTTTCAATGAGTTTTGTTGCAATAATTGTTTTCATAACATTTGGTTCATTAAGTAGAGGAATGATGCCTATGATTATTGTAATGAATGCTCTTCTTTGGACAATGGGAATTGTGGGTTATTTAGGCCTTACTCTAACTGTAGTCTCAATGGTTTCAGCAGCAATGATAATGGGACTTGGAATCAACTTTGGAATACTAGAAGTTTTTAGCTATTATGAACTTAGAAAAACAAAAGCTCAGAAAGAATCTTTAATTGAGGTTATGAGTGAATTATTAAGAGCCCTATTAGGAGCATCTTTAACAACAATTGCTGGATTTTTAGCTCTATTATTTGGAGTATTACCAGCAATGAAGAATCTAGGAATAATCCTTGCAATAGGAATATTCACAACACTAATTGGAGCAATATTTTTGCTGCCAACAATTATATATCTATACGATAGAAACACAGAGGTAAAGACAAAATGAAACAAGATAAAATAAATAAAATTATATTAACAATATTTTCAATGTTATTATTCATGCAAATTTCATTTGCTGCATTAAACATAAATTATATTCAATACGACCCTGCAATTATTGCAGCTGGAGACGAAGTGGACATTATTATTCAATTCGAAGATACAAGCACATTCCTTGATGATACAATGATAGGAAATGATGATTATACATTTAAAGTAACGCTTACTCCAGATGATGATATCTCAAGGGAGTATATTACCATCTTAGATTCACAAGGAGATGATTTGCATGGTACTCTATACGCTGCGCAAAAATACAATAAAGTCTTTAGAGTAAAAGTTGCTCAAGATGCGCCATCTGCAAACTACCAATTTGAACTTGTAGGTCAATGGTATAAAAATGGTGTTGCAATAGATTCAGAAAGATCTCTAAAATTTGAAATGGATGTAAAGAAAGAAGGAATCATCTTAGAAATTTCAAAGATAAATACACTCCCTGCTCAAGTAAGACCTGGAGATAAATTTGTAGAAGTTAAAACTTTAATTGAGAATGTTGGAAGTAAAGATGCAAAATCTATCGAAATACAATTAAACTTACCTGAAAATACTGGCGCATCATATTCAGATAATAACAGACAATGGATTGGAAGATTAAATGCTGGAGAGAATAGAGAAGTAATTTTCTTTATCAACTTAGAAGATGAAATAGCACCTGGGATATATGATTTAGATTTTAATTTCAATTACATGGATTTAGATGATAATACTTACACAAAAGATAGGAAAATTCCTCTATTAGTTAAACCAAGATCATATCTAGAAATTGAAAAAGTTGAAGGTGAAGGTCTTGCTGGACAAAATGGTATATTAAAAGTTTGGGTTAAAAACACTGGAGAGCAAAGTGCTGAGAGTGTTGATGTAAGAATGTTAAAACAAAATTCACAACCATTCGAATTAGATGTTCGTTCAGACTACATCGGAGAACTTGAAGCAGGAGAAAGCGGACTTGCAATATTTAACTTCAAAGTAAACTCAGATGCAGATATAAAAATTCATGATTTCAAATTAATCTTAAGATCAAAAGGTGATACTGACGAAGGTGATGATACAATTTACACTTACAACAGAAGAGCATCATTTGATGTAACTGGAGAAGCTCCAAACTATTATCTATATATTGGTGCAATTGGAGTATTAATATTAATAATTGTAGTAATATTCAACAAAAAAGGAAATAAAGAAGATAAAAATAAGAAATAATGGAAATAGAAAATAAAATTAATATAATTGCAGGAAGTTTTATCTTCATCTCTACGCTTTTAAGCATAATTCATAATCCAAATTGGATATATGTAACAATGTTTGTAGGACTAAATTTATTTCAATTTGGATTTACAAATTTTTGTCCACTTAAAATCATTCTAAAAAAATTAGAAAAAATTTAATTTTCACTAATTCTTAAAAAACAAACAAACTAATATAAACAAAAATTAATCCATATCAATATGGAATACGAAAACAAAGAATTTGATGAAGAAATTTTCAACAATATTGATTTCTCAAATAAATCTTTTCAGAATTCTAAATTTATTGATTGTATTTTTGAGAACTGCAACCTTTCAAACACAAATTTAGAAAATACTAAGATTCAAGATACAAAATTCAAAAATTGTAAAATGTTAGGTTTAGACTTCTCAAAATGTAATGAATTTTTAATTTCATTCAACTTTGAAGATTCATTTATTTCAATGTGTATTTTCTCTAATCTAGATCTAAATAATATAAATTTCAATAGTTGTCAGATATTTGAATGTGACTTTTTTAAAACAAATCTAACCAAATCAAACTTTGAAAAATCAGATTTAAAAGGTAGTAAATTTGAAGACTCAAATTTAACTCTAGCATCATTTAAAAA
>JAQICV010000053.1 GCA_027858315.1 Candidatus Woesearchaeota archaeon | reverse complement strand
TGTTTAGCCTGATAGTTTCTATTCCTTTTCCTTTTTTCTTCAATATTCATAATGTGTTGTTAATTAGTAAAGTAATTCCATTATATCATAATCCAAATAAAAAAGCAAAACTTTTAGTATTGCCTATTTTATATTTTATTGTTTAATTTATTTTAGGATTCTTAGGTAAAGTGCTTTATCTAGTGATTTTCTATCTGCAATATCCATAGTTTCTATATTCTCATAAACTGTTCATTTGTTTAATTCAAGTGCATAAAAATTAATTAACTCATCTTTTATTATTATAGTACGGGCAGAACTCCAATAAATTCACATACTAACTGCCTCTCTAAGAGCTTCTATACTAAATTTAATAGTCTTATCCTCAACACTTGCTAAACTTTCTATAATGTACTCGTGTTTATATGTATGATTATGTCAATATCTTTTGTTTTGAGTTAGATTAAAAGTTTTTACTTCATCTAGTGTTATTTCTCAATCAACCCTAACTTGTTTATACCAGTTACTTGCAAATTGGAGTCAAAGTCCAAAAGAATATCATTTTCTTATCATTTCTTCAAATTCATCTGACATTATATCAACTGCTTTTACATCTACTTCTACTCAATATTCTTTATAAAACCAGCTAGTGAACCAATTATATATAAAACGGAATATAGCTCAACTATCTCTGCTCCATATTCATATATTTTCAGCCATTGTAATTAGTTTAGCTCAAAGAGTATCTTTCATAATAATACCGTATTGAGTTCTTACAATATTTTTTAATGTAACAAGTGTACACTCATTGCGATTTTGCACATATAATTTAGCTCTTTGAAACATAATTTAAGTATTAGTTTGAAATAATCTCTTTAATCTATTAGGAGCTCTGCTTGTCTTTTCTGCTGCTTCTTTTTTTAATCTAGTAGCTTTTCTAAGAGCTATAGCTTTTTTTAGTTTAAGTTTTCTTGGTTTTGATAATGCCATTGTTTATTAATTAGGAAATATTCCACATTTATCTTCAAGGTCACATTCTAGTTGATTTGCTATTTTTTCTATATTTATATTAATCTGTGTTTGTTGGTCATAAAATACATTATTACTAGCTGTTAATATTATATATATTAATACTAATATAATGGTTTGCATAATAGTCATTATTGTTATTAAAAAGCAAGTTGTTTTCATTTTTTATATAAATGTTACTAAATACCATATAATACTAAGCATACAAGATATTACTCATGTTATTAAAAACCGTAAAACCTTTGTCTGAAAGTCAGTAGTTTTTTTTGTAGCATATTTATTATCAGCAGCATCAATCCATGTTGTCATTATTAGTTCCAATTTATTAAATCTTTTATCTTGACTTGCTTCTAGTTTATCAAACTTTTCTTCCATAGACCTAAAAGAGTTATTAAATACAGCTATATCTGTTCTTAATTCAGATATATCCTTAGTTTTCTGTATATCGCACTTTTTAAATTCCTCCTTTAAGGGACATTTTCTTTCGTGGTCTAAGATGTCGGAATTCATAGTTACAAATAAGTAAGTATAATAATAGTATAATTATTTTTCTAGGTTTTTCAAGACTTTTTACCTCCCCAGTTAAAATATCTTATTCCAAATATGTTTAATCAAAAGAAAGCTATTAAAAACACACCTAATCTTCCTGTTATAGTAGTCCATTGTAATAAACTAATCAAGTCTAAGGCAAATATATAATTAGCTCTTAGAAAGGCAAATAACCATCATCATAATTCAAATCTATCATCGTGTGGATTGCATACCTTTATTTCTATATCAATATATAATTTATTAATCTTTTTAGGATTAAGAAAAGGTAGTTTATTTATATGTGGCAACAGGGTATTAAACTTAAATCCTCCTGCTCATCAACATCAGTTACTCATAATTAATCATATCCGATTACACAAGTCTCAGTATCTCAATATAAAGCATTACTAATTCTTTGGTTTATATTTTCCATTAGACTTAATAGTCTGTGAGTTTCTTCAGGACTTTCAGCATTTTGTAAATGTTCCACTAGCTTACCTTTTTTTTCTTGTAAATCTATTGCAATTTCATACTTATCCATAATTAATTAGTTAGTTAATATTATTTTATCAGATAATTCTCTATCAAGGTTTATATTAAGCATTATTTTTTAGTTTAATAAATTAGTAATAACTTTAAATTTAGGTCATCATAATTGTTTTTGTAATTCTTTGTTTCATTTTTCAGTTGCTAATAATTTTCCTACTTCTTCAATTCTAGGCATTATA
>JAQICV010000052.1 GCA_027858315.1 Candidatus Woesearchaeota archaeon | reverse complement strand
TTCATTAGTGTTTCAGCAACAACATCTAACTCAAAATCATTATTATATTCAAAATATCATAGTTTTCTATTATCATTAGTCTTATCACATACAAATGTATATTTTAATCATTCTATTGTATTTAATTCGTGATTAAACGAATAATTTGGACCCATAATCTTACCTGCAAAGTTTATTGGTCTAAATGTAAAATATTGTATTTTCATGTTAGTATATTATTATATAAAGTATTTTCTGTTTGTTCTAATTCTCATTTAGCATTAGTTTTATATCACATATTTTCTAATCATTTTATATATTCATTTTTTCACGATGCTCAGTCTAGAAATTTTTTAGTAAAATGTGCTGCTTCTAATTGTTCAAATGTTTGTTTATCTATTTTTCATATTTTATTGAAGAAAGGTAACATACTTTCAATTTCAGAAATAGCATCTTTTATCAGTTTTTTAGTATAATTTTCTTGACTTTTTATTTCATGTATTTCTATTTCAATTTCTTGTATATCTAAGTCAAAATCCTCTGGTTTATTTACCTCTAATTTCTTAATTTTTCTTGTAAGTCTTTCTATTTTTATATTATTTCTAGATATTGTATTTTTAGATTCATTTAATGCTGTCATTCTATTTATTATTCTTAAAGAAGCATGTCTAAAAGCTCTATGTGGAGATTTTTCTCAATTTATTATTGTATTTTGATTTTGGAAATCTGAATTTCAGAATGGAACTTCTTCCACTCTTTCAATTATTTCATCAAATATTTCTTGAAAATTATCTTTATTATCTTTTTTTATTATTGTTATTTCGTTCATTTTTATTTAGTTATTTATTTAAAAAAATATCTACATACTTAATATATAGATATTTTTGATATTTTCAACTTTTATTTTATTTTTTATGCAAAATATGATACTCATGCTAAACTGTGTCTTCCAACTGATAGAGTTGCAGCAGGATTTATTGCTGAATCATCTGCAAATAATATTCAATCTATAACATTAGAAAAATCTACCCCAGTTCAACCACCAAAATATCAAGCTATTCAAACCAATCAATCTATTCAAACCGATCAAGCTGGGGCATTACATATAGAACACATTTGTGTATATAATTCAAGAAATGTTTTAGTTTTAAATAAGCTAGCATCTTCACTATCTTGAATAAGAATTGAATCAGCATCAACAAGATCTGTTGCTTTTGCTCCTGTTATTTCTATTTTTGTGTTATTTAATTCATTAAAATTGAAATTTAAATCATCAACTCATGTTGTTGATACTTGTTCATTCAGATTTATGTTATTTATATTACTCATTTTTTTTTAATTATTTATTAAAAAATATCTATATACTTAATATATAGATATTTTAGATTTTTTCCACTTTTATTTTATAAAACTAATCAATATATAAATTTTTATTGTATGATCATAAATATAAATTCAGAAAATCACCATCAAATTCCTTTCTATTTATTACTAAATCAGATACTTCATTAGAATTATCTACATTTCTTACATTTATTTTATCTCAAATTTCTAAATTAAATATAGTTCATCAATCTGTTTCTTTTTTAAGATTACCCCAAGTATCAGTTACATTTCACCATATATCTAACATTTTCCCCCAAGTTTTAAATGTAACATTTACTAAGTATTTTTGAATATTACATCTTATATATACTTCTCTTTTTCCTTCTTTTTTTTCTTGTATAATACTATTTGCTTGAAGTGTTAATGTATCTAGATCTAATATATTAGTATCAGTATACTTTAATTCTTTTCTTCAATACTTATCAATACTTATTTGATCAAAAACTGTTATTGACACTGTTCAATTATCAGCTATAACATAGTTTACTATATCTATATCATCTTTATTATCCTCAATTTCAATAGCTTCCTTATCGAATGTTATTGTTTTAGTTAAATCAGTTGGAGTATATGCTTTAAAATGTATTTGTCATAATTTATCTACAAAATAATATGATCAAGCATTTAATTCTAATAATGTATTTAATAAATCTGTATTTTTTTGATCTGTTACCTTAATATTTTGTAAACTTCAAGCAGCAGTTACATTTGTTGTAGAATAATCTAGAAAATAATTTGCTATATTATCACCATTTCTATAAGAAATAATTGTTGTATATAGTCAAGTATTTACCCAAATACTATTTATAAGATCATACTGCCATATTTTACAAATTTCTCCATCATTAAATCTTCAAGTTTGTTTATAAAATCAGATATATCTATCAGGAGTTAATCATTCTTCTTCATAATACTTAACTTCGGCCTCATATCAAGTGTCCGTTCCTACTATTTTGATTGGATTTATACCTAGTGTTACAGTTGCAGATACATTTACTTCTGTAAATCAAGTAGAAAATAGTATATTATCTTGTATAAAGAATATATTATTATTATTCTCTGTATAATCATATAATAAAGAATTTGTTCCATCTCAATCATCATTTACTTTAAAATTATATTTCTCAGAATATAATGTAAATAATCAAGAAAATGAGTATGTTTTTTCTGTTTTTTCTGACATTTTTCTTCTATTTTTAGTAGAAAGAATTCATGTATATATATGTTCTTCTATTTGTGTGTTGTTTATTTCTATAATAAAATAAACTTTAATTGAATATAGATCTATATTGAAATTATATGTATCAGAACTTAATACAATATCTAATACTCATTGTCAGTTATTGATTGTTTCTCAGAAAGAAATTTTATTCATCATTTCTTTCTGATTTATATCTCAGATGTATGTATTCATTTTATCATACATCTTAATATTATATCATTTTATTTTAATACTTTGAGTTGACATATTATATTAGTTATTTATAAGTTATTATTTGATATATTTTTGTTTATATTTATATGAAAAAGATGCTGCAAACGCTTCATCAATCTTAAATTCAAACCCATTATATCAAGGTTTAAAATAAGGAAAAATCCCAGAATAATCTATTAAAACATTATTCAATCTTACTTCTTTTGTTTCTCAGTCAAATGTTAATACATCATTTATTATGAATGCATTGTCAACCCTTATGGTATTAACTCATGCTATCTCTATAAAAGTTTGATTAGGATATAATATAGTAAATTCAAAAATTGGATATGTTTTAAATGTTCATTCCATATTAAATCAAACAGTATATGGAAGGTAATTTATTGTAGAAGCTACTGTTGTATATAATTCATCTTCTATATATCAGTCTTCCAATGCCATTTCAAATTCAAATTCAATTATATTTATCATCCAGTTTTCCTGATTAACAGGATTAGGAGTGATCATTCTTGCAGTTCATACTCTTTTTACCTCTGTTACAGCATCAGTTTGGACATATACTTCTAAACTTACTTGATCCTCTGTATAAATCTTTCTTAACATTAGATCTAATTTATTATTTAGATCAAATTTTGATGTTCATTTTAAAATACCTTTTACATAAATACCATTTTGTCAAAAATTATTAGATATAACTCAAATTCATGATCTATATGGATAATTAAATGTAGTTTTATTTGACATTTCATTTCATAATAGATAAGTATTCTCTAAAATAATATCAGTATTTGTAGAGAATTCATATCAGTTTATTATTATTTTATTTATCATTTTTAATTATATTAGTTATTATTAGTATACTACACCTTGTCTAGCAAATGTTTTTTCTCTGATAAAAGAATCCTTAATTTTTTTAACTAATCTATCTTCATCAGCTTCATTATTTACAGTTACACCTCACATATTTATGTTTACTTCTTGATTTCCTGTTTTTCCTGTTTTATTTACTCATAGTCAAGCATTATTTGATAGTGCTCATTGTGTTAGATTTGTATCATTTGTTATTTTAACTTCTTTACTTCCAGATTTTCAGAATATAAAGTCAAATAGTTTAACTATACCTTGTAATAAATAGAATAATGATAGAAATGGAGCCATTAACAGTCTTATTATATTTCATAAAATAGGAAATTTTTCCGCTAAATTAGAAAAGAAATCTGTAATTCATTTTGAAAATGATCATATTTCATCCCTAAAAGCTATAAATCATACTATTAACAATGTAATTCATGCTATGATAGCTCAAATAGGATTAGCAGCTAATAATACGTATAATCATTTAATTGCAGTTGATAGAACTCAAATTATTGTAATAGTAGAAGAAAGCACAGAAAGAATAGGAGCAAATACTAATCAAAATGCTAATAATCATACAGTTGCTAATGCTATATTTGTAGTTAATTCTTGATTATTTTTAATCCATTCTGTTGTAGATTCTATAATTGGTTTTAACGTAGCTATTATTTCTTTTGCAACAGGTAAGAATCATTGACCAAATACAGCTGTTAGATCTTTTGTTTGTCTTATTAGATCTCTTTTCTGATTAGCATAACTATCCATACTTCTAGATACATCTCAGATAGCATTTTTTGATTGTCATAAAGCTAATTGTAATGTAATTTCTGCCTTTGCTTGCAGTAAAGACATTCCTGTTAATTTGTTTTTTCATGTTCTTAGTAATTCTTGTTGTATATCAGTATCTCTAATAACAATACCTAGGGCTTTCATTTGTTCTCTTTCTCATAGTAATCATGATGTAAGAGCCTTAGATGCTTGTGTGGCACCTCATTCTAAATTATTAAAAGAAGCTAAATCAGCAGCTAATTTTTGAACTTCATTTGATAGTCATAATGCTTTATCTTGTGTAAAACCAAATCATGTTAGTAAATCTCATGTTGCAGATAGCAAATTCAGTGACTCTTCTTTTGCAAATAAATATCAATTTCATAATTCATTAGCATATTTTTGAGCCTTAGGTAAAACGTTAGAAAAGGTAACTCAAAATTTATTAGTTGTTTCTTCTAATGCAGATGCAGCTTCAACGGCTACAAATATTCATGCTGAAACAGCACCAAATCATATTGCTGCTTTTGTTTGTATGTCAGAAGCAAATTGCTTCGTGTTTGCTCAGATTTTTTTTAAAGCTGGACTTGCATCATCTTTTGCTTTTATTAAAATCTGAACTATATTACTTAATCTAGACATTTTTTCCTTAATTAAAATTTATTTTTAGTTTTTTCTACTCTTTTCCCGCTTTCTCTCTGATTTCACCATCTACATTTAATTTTCAGATTGCCAATAAATAAAATTCATATGGCCAATCTAAAATTTCTTTTCTATCTATTTTAAAATGTTCCATAATAGATAAGATCATTAAATCTTGATCTAATTCTTTGTTTAATCAATTTTTAACTACTTGTTTATAATCATATAATGTTTTATCTATTTTTTTTTATTAACTTCATTTAATACAGACATCTTTACTTGTAATTCACCTAATTGTTCAGTGTTTAACGCATCGAAAAACTTTTCTGCTTCCTCATTACTATCGAACATAGTTTCGTTCGTTAAATAGTAATTAAATGTCAAAGCTATGAAATCTAATTCTCCTATTTCTTCTTTTTGTAATTGTTTAGAATATTTTTCTATTTTTCTGATTACTCCAACAGTAATTTCTTTAACAAATTCTAGATCTTTAATTGTTTTAGTCATATTTATTATTTATTATATAAATTGTTACATGTCTAATATATGTAAATATATGATATTTTCAACATTTATTTTTATTTAATTATTACATAAGTAAAAAGTGTATGGTGATACATACTTCTATAAGTAAAAAGTGTATGTAGGACCACATTGAGTTTATCTCTTTGTAGTCGTATAAACTACCTGCTAATTTGTAAGTATATAATATATAATATAATATATATAAATATTTTCTTTTTATTATGTTTGAATTTTTTCTAAAAACTATTATAAGGTATTTACGTTTATATATAATTTAAAAAACTTAAAACTAATGTTGAAAAAAAGTTTAAAATAATTATATATAAAATATTACTTTACTAATTACAATAAAATATGATTAAAAATGATAAGAAAATAATTAACTATGTATTATTAAATACAAATACTTTATCTTTTAAGAATGTAGAAGTTAATTTAGATTCTATAAAGAAGACTAATACATTTAATATAGATAGTTATCTAAAAAGTATGAATAATAAATGATATAATGTATATTATATATTAAATGATTTCTATAAAGATAGAACAGAAAAGAATTTAATATGATTTAATGAGATTTGATTAGATATAGATATAGAAGAAGATTTTGATGATATAATAGAATGACAAACATTAGAAGACATTCTTGATAATTCAATGAATCTACTATGATTTCAACCTCATAGAGTTAATAAAACATATAAAGGGTATCATTTGTTCTATAAACTATCAAAAGAGTTATATGAACTAAATAAAGATGATTATAAAGATATCTTTAAAGTTATAAATGAATCAATGAATTGAGATCCTTTAATGAAATCTATAACATCTATATTAAAAGTAGAATGATATATAGATCATAAAAAAGATAGAAGATGTTTAATAACTAATATATATAAAAATAAAGAAAATATTATAACAAAAAATGATATACAATTATTACTATCTAAAAATATAATATTAGATACTTCTAGAAAAAATAAAATAGAAAATAAAATATCAAATAAGAAGATACTTAATTCTAAAATAGAAGAAATAGATGCTTTAAAACTTATAGATAAGATAAATAAGGAAACAAAATATCATGTATCAGTATCTTGAAATAATATAGATAAAACATGATGATTAAAATTATATAAAGAAAATGATAAATATACTATAAAAGATTTTGCTGGTTGAAATAGATTTTGAATTAAATACTTTATATTAAATCATATATTAAAGGATGTATTAGATACAAAAGAAAAAATGATAGAATATAATAAAATATTATCATTATTTTGAATTAAATTAAGAGAGAATTATATACCTACAAAATTTCCTTTATATTATCTATTATGATTTAAAAAGGATGAAATAGTGGATGAAATAAATGATAAAATATTAAATACTGATAAATGATTATTATTAAAGGTTATGATATGACATAATTACTTATCACAATCATCTAAGAGTGATGAAATTTCTGAAAAGGATATAATAGATCTATTACAATTATCAAACTCTTCTAATTCAAGAAATAAGGTAAAAAAAGCATTCATAAAACTATCTTACTTAAAAATCAAACAAGAAATATTAGAATTAAATGAGGAAACTTGACAAATAATAAATATAGAGCAATATAAAAACATAATTGATCTAGAAATTATTACTAGAAATAAGCAAAGATTTTACAAGATTAAATTACTTAAAAATATAAATAACTTTAAACTAATTAACATAAATCTAGAATTATTAAAGATAAAACAAGATAATAAATTCATAACTGCATTATTCCTTACAAGTAATCTAGAAAAATCTTGAAAATATAAAGTAAAAATAGAAGAATTACAAGAATTATTATGAATAAAATCTTATGACAATATCAGAGATAAATTTCTAACTAATTTAAAAAAGGAAAAATACATAAAAAACTATCTAAAAGAATGAGATTATATTATTTATTATTAAACAAATATTAAAACATGAAAATAACAGAAAAACTAATAACAGATCAAGAACTAAAACAAATATACAAAAAATTCCCCAATTCTAAGATCTACCCAGAGTGGAGTAAAGAAAAAAAAGAGGAAAAAAGAAAGGAAATATTAGAAAAATTAAAAGAAAATTAAAAAACTTAAAACTAATGTTGAAAAAAAGTTTAAAATAATTATATAGTATATATAACAAAAAATAAATAACTATATTCCATTAGATTTTTATATAAATCAATGTTGAAAAAAAGTTTTTAATTGTTATATACTATATAGTTAAGATAAAAATACTTAACAAAAACATAATTACTTACTTACTTATTAACTTACACAATTATGAAAACTATTAAAAAATTTGATGTTACAATTATTACAGAAAATAATCTAGAAATTACTTATAGAGAAATACAAATAATAGAAAATAATGAAACTTTTACATTAAAATATGATAATTTATTAGATAGAAAAACTGATGTTTCTGTATTTTGAGAAGAAATAGTTCTAGAAATAGAAGAAAATAAAAAAATACTTCCTAAACAAGAATTTTCTATATTTTGAACATTAAACAATAAAGAAATAAATAGAATAGAGATCAAATAATTATATACTATATAGACAGATGTTAAAGTCTTGAAAACATACACATAATTTATTTACTTACTAACTTATACAAAATTATGGAAAATACAAATAAACAAAAATTAACAATGGTAATTGTTAATTTAGATCCTAAAAAAACAGTGATTGAAAATGATAAATTAGGTAGAACTAGTTTCTATATAAAAGATAAAAAAGAACAATTATATTATACATGATCTAGTATAGAATCTTGTAAATTATACATAGAATCTAACTTAGATAGATTTCATTATTTAGATTATTTAAATATTATAAATAAAGATACAAAAGAAACAGAAATGTATTCTGTAAAAGATAAACTAATTAAAAGAGTAAAAACTATAAAAGAAATTGAAGATGATATTAAAAAAATTAAATGAGATTTTAGAAAACAATTTCAAGAAGAATTAGATAAATCTAATATAGAAAGAATAGAATACAAAAAAAATATGGATATATTTATTAAAGAATTAACTGATAAAACTTTGAAAGATATGGAAGTAAAAAATACTATTGATGAAATAATGGATACTAGATATGTATTATAAATATATTTACTAATATTAAAAAATATACAATAAATGTATAATAATTTAATTTACTAATTACCTACTAATTACCTACTAATTACAAAAAACAATGGAAAATAAAGAAAAGACTAATTTTAAAAAAATGCCATGATTCAAAATATATTGATCTGGAAAAAAATCAATAAATGTAGAAGAAATACTACATAAAAGAGATGACGAAATAAAAGGTCATAAATTAACGATTGAAGGAACGATAGATATGTGGAAGACTAAGACTACTATAATGTTAGAAAAAGCTGAAATATTTGAAGTTTTAGGCCTAATTTATTGAAATACTAATGAAGTTGTTATTAAAAGAAAAAATGAAACAACAAAAGAAAATAAAAGTATAACAATAATGAAAAATATAAATTCATGAGATACTCTAATTAAAGTAGATTCTTCTAAATCTAAGGATAAAATAATGATAAAAGTAGATTTACTTAATATAATGATTTTAAAGAATTTATGTGAAACAATTATTATAAAAGAAATTAAAAGAGATAATAATGTTATTCTAAATTTAGATTATATTAAAGATTATATCAATAACCTACATAAAAATGACAACAGAAATATTACAAATGATTGAAATAACAATATGACTAATAACAATAATGTTAATGATAGTATTGTTGATACAGAATTCAAAGTAAAATATATAAATAATTATAATTGAAAAGACAGTGAAAATATAATAGAAAATTTAACAGAAATACAATATAATTATTTTAAAGATAAAAAACACTTACAAATAAATGATAATACAAGAGATGATCTAATCAATTCTTTAAAAGAATTAAATATAGATAATTGAAAAAAATATTTCTTCTTAAACAAAGATAATTTTAATACATTAACTATAAAATAAAAATGAAAACATACTTAAAGAAATATGATCTACTGAAACAAGTAGATCTCCCTTCTTGGGAAGATATAGAAAAGAAAGTAGAAAAAACCTTAATAGAAATAAAAAAATGTTGATTTAAAGAAAATTTAAATAATACAAATGAATTTTTATGAGATGATCAAGCAAAATTTTGATTTACAGTAGAACATTTAGTTTGACAATTAGATGATAAGATAGAAATGAAGAATGATGAGAAAGGGGAAAAATATGACTATACAACTATTAGAAATTGAAGAAAGGTATATGTAGATATAAAATGATTTAAAATAGCTAAGGGGAAAGAAATTGATGAAATAATAGATAAGAAATATAAAAGTTTTCTACAATTTGAACAAGTTTCATTGACTTATCATTATTGTATTAAGAATAATATAGATATTAAAGATTTTTATTTTGAAATAGTATGGTGGGATGGTAATAAAGAATGAAATTTAATAAGATGTTTAAATGACAATCTAAGATTAGATAATATTATTACTAAATTAACACCTAAATATCAAAATCCTTTCTGAACTAATTGAAATGAAGAACAAGTTTTAAATTATATTGTAGATTTAATTCAGTATAATAAAGATAATAATATAGTTTTATAAAAGAAAATTAAAAAAAGTGAATTCTTTGTTTGAAAAAAAGTTTTTAATTCGTATATATATAGTAAGTTAAGATAAAATACTTAAAAATATTATAACTAATGGCTTATTAAAGCAAATTTAGAAATTATAATAAAAAAGTAAATATCTTACTTGAAAAAAAGTTTAAAATAATTATATAGTATATATAACAAAAAATAAATAACTACATTCCATTAGATTTTTATAAAAATCAATGTTGAAAAAAAGTTTTTAATTGTTATATACTATATAGTTAAGATAAAATACTTAACAAAAACATAATTACTTACTTACTTATTAACTTACACAATTATGAAAACATATGAACAAAAAATAAATATCATTAAAGAAGTTTATACTTATGATAACATTGATAATAATTATACTGAATTATATAATTATATAATAGATTTAGAAAATAATTTTGATTATACATTAGAAGATATCATTACAATAGAAGTTATAGATACAATAGAAGAAGAACTATTTAATAAATAAAATAAATTATAAAAACTACTATATCATTTAACTACAACATTATGAACATACTAAAAAATATTATCTATTATATGTTAAATGATATAATAGATCTACATAAAGAGGTAGAAGTTATAGATATTATAACATATTCTATAATTATAATACCAATTTTTACTTATTTTACTTACCTACTTATAAAATAATGGAAAACAAAGAAGAAAAAATATGATTTATAGAATGGATCATATTTAAAATAAAATGATGGATAAAAGAATTTTGGATACAATTACAAGTTTTAATAATGTTATATATTATAATATATTCTTGAAGATATATATATTACTTAACACAATAAAAATATGAATAAACTAAAATTAAGACTTATATTTTATCTAATTATAGTAATGTTAATAATGACAATATTATGATTATTTCATAAAAATGATATAGATCTAAATTACAAATACATGAACATACTAGTAGATTCAAATATTAAAAAAGAATTATTAGATAACGATGTAAAATTTAGATACTTACAATCAAATTTTAGAGATTGAACATATAATAAATTAACAAATACTATATATATAGATAAAAGTTCAGAAGATAAAATATACATACATGAATATATACACTACATATACAATAAAAAAATGAATGAAGATGAAAAGAAAAGAATACAAGAAATAATAAAAAATAAAAGTAATTCTAATTTCGAACATTTACAAACATGATTTCTTTATAATAATATATTTAAAAATAATATCAAAGAAATACATAGTAAATATAATAATTACTTTGATATATATGAAAATGAATATGTATCTTATATACTATGAAATAGTTGAACAGATCTAAAAAGGTTAATTAACCTTAATATAAAACTAAATATAATTGATATTGAATTAGAAGAATTATACTATATGTTTTATGAAAATTAAAAAAGTGAATTCTTTGTTTGAAAAAAAGTTTTTAATTGTTATATATATATATCAGAATAAATTTTCAAATAATACTACTACTATTTTAGATAATCATTGACAGTCTTGTGGTGCTAATATATTTTTATTATGAAAAAAAAGAATAGTTTATAAACATTCATTCATAATGTTCCATAATGTTTCATGATGAGCTGGTTGAAAATTATGAAATGTAAAATCTAGTATAGATTTTAAAGAATCTTATTATAATAATCTAAATAGAGATATTTATAAATGATTTTTTACTAAAAAAGAAATAGATAAAATATTTATATGACAAGATTATTATTTTAATACAACTGAAATGTGTGAAAGGTGAATGTCTACTCATGTTATAATAGATTGAGTAGAGATGACATCAAAAGAATTTTTAAAACTTAAAAAATAAAATTATGACAAATAAACTAACACAAGGTTTAAATATACATGATCAAGCATTTAATTTATTAAAATTTACTTGATATACTGAATGATTATCCGAAATTAGAAATAGAAGATGATTTAATTCATTAGAACAAGAACAAAAAGATGAAATTATAGAAGATTTTAATGAAAATTTTATTAAATGACTAGAAAATATACATTTTGTTTCAGAAGAAGTTAAAGATAAAGTAATGGAAATCTTAGGAAAATAATAATTCATATAAGATATATTAAACTTAATATATACACATTATAACTTATATAAGAGATGTTAAACTTTATAAACATACATTTTAATTTACTTAATTACTTATAAAAATGGAAAATAATACTACAATAATATATAGAATATATAATACAGAAACTAATAAAAATTACATTGGTAAAACTAATAGAGATTTAGTGAGGTGGGAAGAACATTTTACAAATAAAAATAATCCTTTTCAAGAAGATCTTGATAAACATGGTTATAAATCATTCGAATTTAGTGTTCTAGAAGAGTTAATATGATCTGATGAAACATATATACTAGAAATAGAACAGACTTATATGGACGAATATAACGTATTAGAAGAATGATATAATAGAAGAGAAAATTTCAGGAAAGAAGAAACTGATAAAATGATTAAATTTAGTAAAAGTATTTATAATACTTGATATGATAATCTAATAAATTTAAGTTGTGTAAGAGATGTTGTGGCTTCATATCATGTTTGACAAGAAATACTTAATATATTAGAAACACATAAGAAATTATCTGATAATAGAAGATGATTTGAGTTAATTAAAGATAAAAGTGAAATATTCTTTAAAGAATGAGTAATAGATTCTATAAATTACAATCTAATTAAGTATTCTATGATATATCTAAGAGATTCTAGTATAACAGAGGATAAAAGATATTATATAGAACAATTAAATAGCTTAGAAGTCATTAAATTCGATTTCTATGAAGAAAAATCAGAAAGAAATGAAAGAATATTAGAATTATTCGAAAGATGATATAAAACAAAAGAGATAAATAAGATTACATGAATCAAAAATTCAATAATAGATAATGTAATAAGATTATTTAGATGAAATTATGTAAAATGATCTATTATAAAATATAAAAAAAGAATAAAATTTGATTTATTCTGATACACATTTAATTTAAACTTTAATATAAAAAAATAAAAATGGAAACAAAACTAGAAATAATAAATAAAATAATAACATTAAAAGAAATGTTTGAAAAAGAAAAGGATGAACAATTAAAAGATCAAATTCAAGATCAAATTCAAGATAAAATTAAAGTTTTAATGAAAAAATTTATTGATATATAAGAATGAAAAATATAAAATTTTAATTTTAAACAATAAACAATGAATAATTATAAAAAAATAAATTATAATATAATATATAATCAATGTTATGCAAAAAAATTATTAACAATGGATCTAGATATATTTATTATAGAAATGAAACGATTATGAAATGTATTTTATAATCAAGAATCAGATTTAGTTAAATGATATATGTGATATAAAGATCAAGAATATATGTTTTATGAACAAGAAATAAATACTTGACTAATATATATATCTAAAATAAATGATGAAAATATTAAGATAATAAGTAATATACTATTTAATTTATATTGACAATTACTAACTAAATTAACTATATTTAAATTAAATAATGAACATAAAGATGAAATAGATTGAATAATATATAATTGAATTTATAATTGAGTTAAATCTATTAACTTAGATAGACTAAATAATATGAGTATTAGAGAATATCTAATTTCTATGACATTAAATTTAATAAAATCTAAATATACTTATAATAATAATGATAAATTAAATAATAGTATACTATATGAATATGATACAATTTCTGAAAATGACTGATATAGTATATTTGATAATATACATTCTAAAATAGAATATACTGAAAATAATGAATTAAGTAAAAGTTTTTATAAGATATTATTAGTAAATGAAAAACAAATATATTCTAAAATATTTAAATTATTAGAAGACTGAGTAAGTCAACGTTGAATTTGAAGAATACTAAAATTAAGTGCTGAAAATATTAGACATCATCTTTGATATATTAAAAAATTACTTAATATACATTTAAAGAACGAATGATATTATGAATAAAAATATAAAAAGTGAAAGTTTTTTTAAATAAATTCGTATTACTTAATATAGACAGATGTTAAAGTCTAAAAAACATAAATTATTTTAAATTATAATTATATAAAATTATGGAAAAAACAAGATTTATACTGTTAAATAATGAAATAGAAAAAGTAGAAATTATTGATAGTAAACAATTACAAGATTTCTTAAATTGAAATTGGAAGTATGAAGATTAAGAAGTCAATGATAAATCCGAGAAATCTGATGAAGATTATGTATTAGAAATTCATTCTTATAGAGGTCTAACATATCCAATTTATAATTTTCAAATTAGAGTTTTAATTGATAGATATAAAGAAGAAATAAGTGATTTAAAAAATATAGATAAAAATATATTAAAAATTGAAACTAATAAAAGAGGTATGATGCAATGAATGCATAGTCTTTCCTTAGACATAGAATTAGCAGGTCTAAGGTTTAATAGAGCTGCAATATTATGCTAAATAATATACTAAAATAATATAGACAGATGTTAAAGTCTTGAAAACATAAATTACTTTAATAAATAACTATATAAACACATGTCTACTAAAAAAATGACAATAAATGAAAGATTAGTAAATGCTGGTTTTACAGAAGATCAAATAAATGAATTAAAAGAAGAACACAATAATATGTTAACACATAAAATAGTTGATGAATATATTAAAGATACAGTAATTACAACAGAGATAATAGATGTTGAATTTGATAAATTAAAAGATAAAGATTTAATTAAAATGGATAATATAAATCCATTACGTAAATTCACAGATGAAGAGTTAATTGAAATAAATAATGAAAATTTCTTAAATAATATTGAAACTTCTGATGTTAAAAAAGATACTATTAAAACAGATGAAATAGATGAAATAGATAAAAGATTAGTAAATGCTGGTTTTACAGAAGATCAAATAAATGAATTAAAAGAAGAAGTAAAAGAAGAAGTGAAAAGTGAAGAATCAAAAATATCTGATAAAGATATAATAATTTTTATTAGAACAGTAAGACCAGATTCTTTGATATATAAAAGAACCTTAATAGAAATTAACAAAAGATGATTAAAATTTAAAGGTTAATATTATAAGCTCTTTTAATTAAAAGAGCTTTATTTCTTAATAAGAATATATGAATAAGTATAAAAAAAACACAAAATATACAAATTATTATGAGAAATTAAGTATTGATTTTGTAATATATTTATATAAACAAGCAGATAATATAGATCAACAAAATGAAATTATTTTATTTTTAAAGGATACATATTATAATTATTTTTCTTATAAACCTTCTATATTTTGATTAGTAAAAGAAGATATAGATACATTTCTATATTCTTTAATAAAAGATTCTTTAAATAAATTTAATCTAAATAGTAAAATATCATTTAAAAGTTTTATATTAAACAATCAGGATTATTTAATAAAAACTTTATTAAATAAAAAGAAATTAAATGATAAATATCATGAACAATGAGATACTATCAAAGTAGTATATTTTAATCAAAATTCTGATGATGATCATAATTATATGGAGAATTTAGAATGAAATTTTAATGAAAAATCAATACAAGATGATATCTTAATAAATGATATTAAAAATGATTTAAAAAAGATGGGTAAAAAAGGAGAAATGTTCTATAATTATACTTATAATGAAATGAAACTAAGAGAACTTAGTGATGAATATTGAATGAGTATAGAATGATGTAGAAAAATAATAAATCAAGTAAGAGATATAATTAAGATAAGATATACTTAATAATTTATAATTTAATAAATTAACTATGGAAAAGAATATAAAATTTAAATGAAATTTAGAAAAAACAAATATAACAATTGAAATTGACTCAGAAAAATATATTATATCTGATATTAAAATATGATGAGAAGATTGGGATACATGATATTTTAATGTTTATGAAGGTTCAGATATATTTTCAATGGATAAATATACATTGATGATGTCTTCTACTTTATTGTTTAAGACAGAAATAGAAGATTTTTCAGATTTTTATTATATTGATACAGAGAATTATAGAGAATATTTGATAGTATATAATACAGCATGTAATATTGTATCTCAAATTATTTGTAATAAAAATGGAAATTATGAAGATTATAAAGATTCAATTGATGAATTTAATGATAATATAAAAATAATATAAAAAAGATATAGACTAATAATCTATATCTTTTTTGTTTATTTCAATACTGGAATTATAATACATCTACAATTAGGATGTAATGTAGGAGTTATTACGTCCTTATACGTTACTTCTCTTCAACTTGGAGTATTACTACCTTTATCAATAAAAGGTTTCTCTAAGCTAGTTATTTTACCATTCATAGGTCCACATTCTGAACATACTCTTTCATCTTGTGCTGTATACCATTCTTTTGATTCAACTAGATCATCATTTTCTATATAAACATCTAATTTAGCTGTATTTCAAGCATCAATTATTTCAGTTTTAGATATTTTTTCAGATCTATTTTTCTTAAAGTTAGTAAATTGAGTATCTAATATAGAAATAGCTGATATTGATCATGCCTTAATATTATCAATTTCTTTATCAAATTTATCTGATAATATTGTAGTAGAAGTTTCTCATGTAACTTTACTTATATTATCTATTTGATTATCTATACTTTTTCCTATATTTTTTTCTGATATTTTTTTAAATTCTTTTATTTTATTATCTTCAAATTCTTTATATGTTACATTTAATCATTTTTTATATGTAGATCATAATCATTCTGCCATTGCAGTTGATAAAAATGAGTTATATTTTTTTTGATTATCATTATAATATTTCTTAATATCTGATTTAATTGCTTTTACATCAGTTGATTTACCTATAATTTTAGATAATTCTTTATTTTGTTTATCAAATATTTTATTTATTCAATCATTCATTGATTTAAGTTCAGATTTAGATAAAGAATCTATTGCTAATATTTGTTTTTCAAAATATTCATCAGTTCAATATGTATTTTCTTTTTCAATTTTATCATATTCTAATTTAAATGAATCAGCAAAATCTCAAAATATTGATCATAATTCAGATTTTAATTCTTTTTCTTTAATTTCTACTTCATTTTTTATTGAATCAGAAGCAATGGTAATTTCATTACCATTTTTATATATGATATCACCTCATTTGATAGGAACTAATCAAGCCATACTTCTAGCTTCATTTAATGATGATACTCAATCTCTAAATAATGATAGTATATTTTCTAATGTTTCATTTTTAACATTTATAAATTTAAATTCTCAGTCGAATATTCATGAATCATTAAATCAGTCTTGAATTTCTGTTGTAATAGGAAGTATAGTATTTTCATAAAAAACTTCTCTATAAGCCTCTAATGTAGCATAATTTAATCAATTTTCTTTACCTAATATTCATTTATTAACTCAAAAACATGATAATAATTCTTCTACACTCCATTCTTTTAATGATGTAAAATCCATATCTTTTAAAGATGTTTGTAATATATCATATTCTTCATCTTTTCAAAGTATTACATCTTTACCTGCATTTGTGGCACCAGATTGTTTACTAGCAAAAGATCTTTTATAGGCTTCTCTTTCTTCTGAATTTAATGGTTTTGGAACTTTAAATTTTCCTCATATATGTCAACCATTTTGAAGTAATGAAATATTCCATTTATCAATTTCTTCTATTACTAAAATATTTTTAGCAGCAGCTTCGACAGCTCAAACTCATCTGTATTTTGAATTAGGATCATATCAAACTATTTGTATTAGATCTTTTGTTTCAAATTTATATGTCTTATTATCTTTTTTATATTCAAAAAAATCTGGGTTTTTATTCATGCTTCATGATTCTCATGAAAATTTAACATTATATGAATTTAATACTTCTAATTTTTTAATAGTTTTTCAAATTTTATATTGATATATAAATGATTCTCAATATATTAGAAAACTAGATACAATAGACTTCATTAAATGATTATCTATAAGATCTAAATTAGGATCTTCTTTTAATTTTCAATTTTTATATACTCAATATTCTAATTTTGTTACAGTATTTGCAATCATTTTAATCGGAGCATATACAAATGAATTCCTTTTATAAAACTTAGAAAAATCTGATGATAATACAGTAGTATTACCACTAAGTATTTGCATTAGAGGATTAGTATCATAATAATCAACATTTATTTCAGTTGTTACCTTATCTTTTATTGAGAATATACTTGTAATTGTATCAATTATTTTCATTTTTATTTAGTTAATAGTTATTTATAATTATAATATAGT
This sequence comes from Candidatus Woesearchaeota archaeon, assembly GCA_027858315.1. NCBI lineage: Archaea > Nanobdellati > Candidatus Woesearchaeota > Candidatus Woesearchaeota archaeon. The sequence continues at coordinate 11,176 of JAQICV010000052.1, read as the reverse complement.
GATATTTTGATAAAATTCAACTTCTAATGTAATTTTAGAATAATATATTATTCATTTTTCATCAGCAAATGCATTATATACTATATTTGTTAATCAAGATTGTGTTATTTCTCAATCAAAAGTTTCATTTTTTTGAAATAGATCTGATATTTGTTTAGTTCATTTTTGAACTGTTGATTTAGCATCTTTTCTTGATATTCCTTCTTTTTCATTTATTTCTTGAAACATATATATTTCGAAAACTCATGATATTTGATTTTCATTTACAGATTTTTTTAATAATTCTTCTGAAACTAACTCAAATCATACATAAGGAAATGTTTGATTATCCATAGCAAATACATCTTGAACTTCATTAAATACAGAATCTGGTGATTTCAATGTATTAAGCATTGTGAGAATTTTTCATTCTATATCTATTAAATTATTCATATTATTTTGTTAAATTATTAAAGTAAATTTCTATTCATCTATTAAATGTTGTATTTATTTCTTTTTTATTCTCATCAATAGAATTTTTCATCCAAGGCTGACTTCTTTGATATTTAGTTCATTCATGAACAAATAATCAATATCAAACTGAATTTCTAATAGTTGATTTAAATCATTTTTTAATAAATGCTCTTTGTTTAGATCTTAAAACTCATGTATCTACTGGTGTTCTAATAGCACTTTCTCTATCTAAGAATAATGCAACATCCTTAATTCATTGTCAAAATATTTTTTTAATTTCTTTTTTATCAGAAATATTTCTTATTAAATTATGGAAATTTTTATCCAATATTACATTTAGATCAAATCATTTATTTATAGTATTTTCAGCCATTATACCTTTTTTATTAAAGTAAGTCTTGTAAAAGATTGAGTTATTCCTTTATTTTTTCCTATGTTTTTAATGGAATATCTTGATCATTCAAAATCTATATAATTTCATGTTTTAAATGTTTCTGTATAATCACAAGTAAATTGAAATTCTCTTCAATCTTTACTTTCTCATTCTGTTGTATATGAATCAGAATTTTGATTAAAATATCAAATTATTTGTCTATCTAATAGATATACAGATTGTCTATTTCATGAAATATTAGTAGTATATGTTTTTACTGAATAATCTACTGTATTTATATAGTGTTTTTTCATTGTATTTTATTAGTAAGTAAATATTTTATATTGATCTAATACTATAATACTATTTTCTAATGCTGTTTTTGTATTATTTATTTGATCTACTTTACCCATATAAGATATTGTATCTCAATTAACAGACTCAGATTTTACACCCTGTGTATCTATCTTAGTATTATCTTTATAATATCAAACTGTCATATCAATTATAATATCATTTAAATCATTTGGTAGGTCATTTATATCATATCATACTTCATAGGTAGCTTTATATTCTTGCCATCATGATGTTGGATATTTTATCAATATTTCACCTGTTTCAGATTTTAATTTATAATCTACTAGATTAGTTAAAACTTCATAATCAGCATCAAAAAAATCATTTCAAATTAAAACTGATAATTCAGATATACTATTGATAGGATATTGTCATAGATTTAAAATATAACTTCAATTGTTTTCATATTTTTTTACTATTGTTTGTTTATCTAATTTTAATCATGTATAATTTTCAATATATGAAATTGATTTATTATACATTAAAGTTATTAAAGAATCTTGTCATAGATCTGGAACTGAAATTCATAGTAATAATTTTATATCATTTATATCTACTAGCATATTTATTATTTATTATTTATTAAAATATCTATATATAATATATAGATATTTTAATATTTTTCAACTTTTAATTTAAATACAAAAAAAAGAAGATATTTCTATCTTCTAATTTTATTGATTATACTATATATTTACTATACCAACAGCGTTATTACCGTTATTACCGTTAATACCGTTAATACCAACAACGAATGCACTATTTATGATTACTCAACCAGTATGTCTTGCAACAGCAAGTAAAGATTGAACACCAGCAGCTTGATCATTGCTTAAATACATAGCTTGAATATCAAAATCTTTTCTTGATACTTCTGCATAACCCTCAGCAAAGTTACCTAGTAAGTAATTTCTAGCAGATGCAACATCAGTTGCAGTTGAAGTTATTACTTTATCTTTTACAGTTACAACATCATAACCTTTTAGATTTTTTTCTTTTGTTTCTAATGAAGGGTATAATTTATTACCATTAGTATCTCTTAATTTTTTAAGTATACCAATTTCATATTTAGATAAATACCATTTAGCATCTCTTTCTAATTCAGCAGGCATTGCATTAACAATAGTATCTAAGTAATCATCAGTTTCAACCGCAGTCAATAATGATATAGATATATTACCAGCACCTGTATCAGCTATTTCAGTAATACCAACATTTTCCATTACACCAGTTCTATTTAGACCAGTCCCATCTCATAACATGATTTGAGTTTCTTTAAAAGATTCTTGTGATTGAGCTATATCTCTAACTATAATAGCATAAGTTTCTGCAACATCATCAAGTAAATTATCTTCAACTTGAACTAATGTTTTAGCATCAGCAACTGTAAAGTTAATAACAGAAGTAGCACCTTTTGAAACAGTAGGAACAGTTCAAGGAGCAACATATGAAGTAGTAGATCAGTTTGCATAAACTCTTATAGATTTGTTATTTGAACTAGTAGAATAGTTTTTAACATTATCTATGATAGCGAATTCAGCCATAACTTGGATAACATCTCTTGCAAATTCTGCAATAACTAATTCTTTTCATTCAGTTGCAACAGTTTCATTTAGAAAAGCAGCATCAATTGCACTTTTTAAAGTATAAGATCAGTTTGTTTTAGATATTTCTTTAAACGAAGCAAATGCATCAGTTATAATCTTTTTTCTAGCACTTTCATCTGATAATGAATCACTTTCTGACATTTTACCTTTTAGTGAAGTAATTTCTTCATTTAAAGCGTCAATTGCTAATTTAGTTTCTTCTTTTGAAGCGTTAACTAAGCTATTTAATGTATCTTCTGTCTTTGATTGAAAGTCAGCGAATAATTTTTCCATTTCCATAATATTATGTATATTATTATATAAAATATGCAACTTTAAGTTAGTTGCCAACTATTATTTCTTTAAAGAAAGTTTAGATATATTCATATTGAATAAATCCGTTAAATCTTCTTCACTATATAGTATATCGATTTTTTCATTTTTTTCCACTTTTTTTTCAATATCATCTTTATTTTCTTCTTCTTTTTTCACTGTTTCATCCTTTATTTCAGTTTCATCTTTTGATAGTAAAGCCATTATGCTATCTAATTTAGTATTTAAATCAGCGATAGTTAATTCTTTATCTTCAATATTATCTTCTTCTTTAATTTCAGTAGAATCAGCTAAATTAACATCTTCTTCTTTTGTAATTATTCAAAGTTCAACTAATTTATCCATTTTATCTTGTGAAATACTATCCATTTTTTCAGCATTTGTGTTAGCAGGAATTGCAACAAAAGAACATTCATATAGATTTGTTTTACTACATATTCTAGGATCAGTTTCATCTCTTTCTAATACATTATAACCTAATGATACAGTTTTTAAGAATCCATCTTCATATAAATCAGCAATCATATTTCATAGTTCAGTGTCAGCAAATTGACCTTCGAAAGTTATTTCTTTCTTTTTAAGATCTTTAACTACTTTCGTAGCTCTACCAACAATTTTTAATACATCCCAAGATTCATGATTTATAAATATTACAGGATTTTTTAAATATTCTGCAATATCCATTCATTCTATAATTACAGATCTATTATTTCTATTGATTGTTTGATCAGCTCATCTAACTTTAAAAGTTCTATAAGTTTTATTATTTTCCTTAGATTCTTTATCCATTTCCATTATTATTTTCTTGAAATCAGATTCTAATTCTTTAAATTTATCATAATTTTTATTATTTTCCATTTTTATTAGTTTATTAAATTAAATATACTTGTAATATACAAAAAACTTAATTAAAAGTTTAATGTATTTATAAGTTTACAAGTTAAAGTTGCAGCATTTCAAAAATCATATAATGCTTTAAAATTTAATGATTGAGTAACAACATCATCAACAGGAGCAGATACTTCATATGATGTAAATGCAACTCTATAAAATCTAAAATCTAATGTTGGATTTGATACAAGTCAAATAGTTTTTTCTGTATCTATAATAGCAAATTGTAATGCTTGTTTAGTAGCATTTGTAGCTAGATCTTTTACAATATTATCAGCATAATCAAATTCTACTGTTCAAGATACGTTATATGTTTTATTTAAAATTTCAGCTGGACCTATATTTCAAAGGCTTCATCTTCTTTCTGTATTAGGTGTAAAAGTCATTTTAAATGATCTTAAATTCATTGAAGCAGCTGCATCTAATCAAGCATATGTATTAGCTAATTTAAATATACCAAATCTTGCTAAAAAGTTTTCATCTACTGTAAACGTTTTTGTTATAGCAGCATCAACTACTCAACCTTTACTTTCTAAATCAATAGAAACCGTAGCAACTTCTCAAATAGAAGCAGAAATTTCGAATGATTTAACCATAGCTAAACTATATAATTTTTTTTCTATTGGATTTTCATTAGCTATTACTAGTGAAGGATGTAGATTATTTTCTAATAATGTCATAGCATGTTGATATACACCAGCTTCTGGTATTGTAGTTGTTTTAGATCATAATACATTATATAAAAATGCAGATATTGAATTCATTTTTAGATTACCTCATATTTTTCAATCAGCCCATTCCGCAGATTTAAATACATCAGATCCATCCATAATAGATCAATTAACTCCATTATCTTCTCCTAATTCGTATCTATCTTGAAAATCAGCATCACCTTGTTCAAACCAAGAATTTAGGTCTGTAACTAAACCAGATCATCTTGTTGTTTCTACTCAAACTCAGTAAAAATTTTGTCTTCCTGTAAACATATTATTTTTTATTTATAAATTAAAATATTTATACATATAATATATAGATATTTTTAAAATTTTCCACTTTTTTTTACATAAAGATGTCGAAATCTTCTATTGTTCTAGTATCTTCCTCTTCTTCTATGTCAAAATCGAACACCATTCTCATAGAAATTGCATCTGCAAAATCGGGAGAGTTTCATAAGAATTTTTTAATTTCTTGCTTACTAATGATCTTTCTAACTATCGTATCAGAAGGAGATACTATTTCCTTAATAAATGAGAATTCATTGATTATATCTTCTTTATATATATTATCTTCAAAATATATACCTCATTTTTTAACTAAATCAGATAATTTAAAGAAACATGCTGATCTATCATTAAGATATTTTATTTTAGTATGTTCTTTTTCTATTCAATTTAATTTTCTTATTTCATCTTCTTTTTTTTCTATACTCTTGGCAGCTCACATAAATCTTACACATCATTCTAGTATATCAGCAGTTCAAGATCAAATTCAAGTAGAATCAATTACTACATTTTTTCTTTTAACTCAATATTGTTTCTCAAATTCTTTTATTTTTTTTGATAAATTAACTGAATCAGATTTGTCCTCTGAATATATACGTATAATTTTATATCAATTCCATATTATTACTATTGTTTTATCATCTCATTGTCAAGATACATCACAAGTAATATAATTCTCTTCTGATTTTGTTGTAAGATCATTCAAAAACATTTGATTTAAATCATCATATCAAAATAATATTGATGGATCATCATCATAATGCCAGTTACCATGATAATATATTTGCTTAAATAGTTCGTTATCAGAGTTTCTATATATATCAAGTGCCATATCATCCAAAAATTCATTATCCTCTGGTAGAGCTTGAATAAATACTTTTCTTTCATCTAATTTTCATTGTTCCCATGGTAGATAGAAGTCTGTAAATAACCAATTTTTTCATGGATTACAAGAATAATACATTTTACCTTTCTTTTTCCAATGTATATTTTCACTTCAATCTTCATTTACTGTTACCTTTTTATTTAATCTTAATCTAAACCTTAATGCAGATTTAGCTCAAACAACAGTTTCTTGCGCTTCATCAATAAATACACCTGTATATTCGAATGATCATAACCTTTTAAACGTAGTATCAGAAGGGATATTCTCTAATTCTCAATATTTTACAAATGATTTATTTTTAAATGTAATCATTCAATCAGATTTATTATGATTATAATCATCAAACCCACATGAATCCATTAAATTAGTTAATGATACTATTGTAGATGTTCTAACATCTTTTAATACCCTTCTTCAAATAAACCATCCAGATCATGGTAACATTATAGCATTTATAAATACTATTAAGGTTAAAATAAATGATTTACCTCATCATGCTCAACCTCAATATAAAATTTCCTCAGATACATCTTCATCATTCTGATATTTCTTAAATGCTTCTCTTTGTTTAGCATTTAAAAATATATAATTCATAATTTTTCATTCTTTCCTGAATTCAAGCATATAAAAATCAAGCAAAACATTAAATTTATTATATACTCATCATAAAATTGTTAATCAATTAGGATTTCTTTTTATTCATTCGTATTTTTTTAAGTATTTTTGTCTTTGCTTTAATTTTTTCTCATCTTGACTAATTTTTTTAACTCATTTTTTAGTAAGTAATCAGTTATTTTTATCTATTTCAGTCATTATTTTTATTTAGGTATTATACTAATAGTAAATAATCATTCACCTCACTCTATTTTCTTAATATCACTAGCTTCTCATAGTTCTGTTTTTATTAAAGTATTTATTTGAATAAGTTCAGTTGTTGTAAATCAGTTTTTCTTTGATTTTTTTAATTTTTTTATATCTCAAACTCTATCAATTAACTCTTCTATAATATCAATTTTTGCTTTCATTAGTTTATTTGCAGTTATTTCTAGTTCATCTTCTACATCTTTATCTACATTTTTTCTAGCCTCATTTAATCTATCTTGAATATAAGATTTTTTTTGTTTAACCCATCATGATACTTTTTCTTTACTATAAGTCTTAATTTTTTCGTCAATTAAAAATTGTGCAAAAGTTTTTGATTCTGATCTGAACCATTTATCTTTTAACACTTCATAATTTATTCATGAATATTTCTTTTCTGCCATATTATTTTTATTTATAAAATAAAATATCTATATTTAATATATAGATATTTTTTATATTTTCAACTTTTTATTTCTCAACAAGTTTACTAATTGATTTTATTTCTGGTTTTAATTCTTTATAATTATAAGATCCACCTATTTTTAATCATAAATCTACCATATTTCTTTGTATATTAGACATACCTTCTAATTCTAATCATAATTGTAAGATATAATCTCATTCTCTTCTAGATATTCATCTTATTTTTCAATTTATTTCTACTTGTCATATTAAACTATAACAGAAATCATGAAGAATATATGAAATATAAGCTGTTTTATCCATGAAAAATAGAATTGATGGAATACTACCAAAATCTGTATAAAAGCCTTCTCTGATGAATATTTCAGCTATAAAACTATCATTATAATACAATTCAAATATATAAGGTGAAGAAACTCTAAAATATTTAGTTCAACTAATCTTTTTTAGAGTTCATTCAGTTTTTAATTTCAGTTTATTAAAATTATATTTGTTCATCTTCTTTAATTTTAGGTTTTTTTGTTAATGCTTCTATTTGAGATAATATTCTTTTAAAAGACATACTATCTGGATTACAATTATTAAGTTCTTTTCTTAATTTTTTAACCTCTTGTGTTTCAATTATTCTTGCCATTTTTATTTTATTATTAAGTATTAAATATATTATAACTAATATATATGTTTTTCTTTATTTTTCAACTTTTATTTTAATTAAATTATATCTATTGTCATTCAATCAGCTTCACTAGATACTATTGTTCAGTTATCAGAAACATCTTCTACGGTTACTTTTATATCTTCTTTTTCAGTAAATATCATATAACCATTATTTTCGAAAGTATATGCAGATGAATTTGTAATGGTTATATCCCTAATCGCATTAAATACTCATCAAACTGGTCTTTTTCTTACCGTTATTCTAGCACTTCAAATATTTCAACCACTTCTAGCCATACTAATAAATCATCTATCTATTGCTATTTTCTTTCCTAATGGAACTGTAAATGCCATTATAGCTGTTTGATTATTTCCAATTGGCATTGTTGCAAAAACATTTGTAATTGTAGTTGTATGTCTTAATGTAATAACACCAGAATTTTTTCAAGTAGATCATGCAGTTAAAACTTTTATTCTATTAGATCTGATATATGTTTGTGCTCATAAACTTACAGGAGTAATTCAATTTAATGTTACTGTAACAGTAGATATTGCATTATAATTTTCGTCTAATAATCAAGATATTTCTACTGTTTGTGCTCAAATTCAAGGAACAACTCAATTATCTTCTAAACTAGAACTATAAATCTCTAATGTTTCAGCTGCTCATGTTGGAAATCATGTATATATTCCTCCTCCACCCCATATATCTTATGGCGTAGATGCAGTTGCAATATCTGGATTAGTTCAAAATTTATCAAATTGTGCCAATCATGGAATATTTCATAATACAAGATCAAGTGCAAAATTACTATCTTGTGATACCCTTAATTCTGCATTTTCATTAAAAGTTTCAATTTGTGTTTCCCTTAATAGATCTGTTGGTTTTCACATAATATTTTTATGTTATATATTAAAATTTTCTATTTTATAATTAGAACTTGATACTTCTTCTATTTCAAAAAGTATGAATTCTTCTTCTTTTTTTGTTTTTGTTTTCTTTACATTTAACTCATATACTATATTATCATTAAATCATAATGATTCTTGTAATGCATCTATAAAAGGTTTTAATGGATTATCTACATCTGATCACATACTACTAAATCACCATACTATATTTAATTTTAATGCTAATCATTTCTTTTCAAAATCTATATAATTAAAATGATCTTCTCAAATTTCTAATGTTATTATATTATCTAATTCTTCCTTATATTCTATTAGAGCTTTTGTTTTGATCTTCTTTCATTTATATGCTCAATTTACAGATAATGGCTTTATATCTATCTTAATCATTGTATTTTGTTATAAGTAAAAAGTGTATGGTGATATATACTTCTATAAGTAAAAAGTGTATGTAGGACCATGTTTGATTTATCTCTTTGTTATCAGATAAATCAATGGTTAATTTGTAAGTATATAATATAATAATAAATATAATAATAATATATCTTTTCTATTTAGTCTTAATATACATTATATATTTACCTTCTTCCATTCTTGTCATATTATAAAATCAGATCTTATCTAATGTTAATTCTTCTTTATTTATATTACTCATATTATTTTAGGTTATTTAATAAATCAATTAGATCAGCTATTGAAATATGATAATAATTCAATACTAATAATCAGATAATTCACAATATTATTATTAGTATATCTTTTATACTATATTTAGAAACTAATTTATATAAAAATGTTAATCATTCTTTATTGTCTTTTAATATTTGTAGATTTGCATTTAATTTAGTTTCTTCTATTATTTTAGGATTTAATTCATTTTCTATATAAGATCTAAATCATTTCATATCTCCTTTATAAAAATTTGATGAAGGATCTATTTTACTTGTAGTAATTTCTTTATGTCATAATATATTTTCAGATTTTATATCATTTCTTTTACATATATCTAATGTTAATTCTTCTAATGATTTTATTTGTTCATCAGTATAAGGATCTTTCCGATCTCATAAATTTTCTAGTTCTATTCAGATAGATATAGTATTTAAATTCCAACCCCATCTAGTTTTTTCCTTTGGTCCTATATTAGATTTACCTGTATGCCGTGCTATATAGTCTTCTCATACTAAATTCCATATAACTCAATCTTTTCAGATATAGTAATGAACAGATACTTTACTATTTTTATTTCTACCACTTAACATATTGAAATCTCATGGAGATTTTCATGCTGTATGATGAATTATCAGATATAATATTATATCTGATAAAGTTCTTTTATCTTTATTTCATGTATTATTTAATAATTTGTCTTTTATTATCATATTTATAGTCGTTATTTATAAAATTATCTATCTATAATATATAGATATTTCTTATATTTTCAACTTTTAATAAAATAATAAAAAAATACTAATTTAATTATTTAGTATTTTCTTTTTTTTCTTCTTTTATGTTTATCTCATTTAATTTAGATGTAATGCCTTTTTCTAGAACGAAGGATATAGATGTCAATAACATTTTTAAAGCATCAAATTCGCTAATTTTAACCCCATAGTGAATACTATACGTATTTCATATAACTGAATATAACTCTACCATTGAAAATGCTCAAAATAATACATAAATATAAGTGTCAATTAAAGTTGGATCAAAATCTAATATTTTTAATAAAACAGCAGTTCATAATATTACAAATAATATACTAACCTTTTTTATTAGTCAAATTGTAACAGTTGACGATTTAACATCTGAATGTATAAATCATTTAGCAATTCATGTAAAAAAATCTAGACTTAATAAAAATAAGAATAGAAAAAATATTTCTTCTTTAATTCCTAGATATGTTAGTCATACTGTTATAGTTGCTCATACTGCTGCGATACTTAATTTGTCCATTATCCTTATTTTATTATTATTATTTAAATTATTATTACGAATATCAAGAAAGTATACTTTATTTACGTGTTTTTGATATTCGTTATCATATCACCACTTCGGTAATTTACGAAGTGGTAAAGTTCAAATAGAATATACAGGGTAATTATTACCCTGTATATTCTATTTGAACTTTATATTATTTAGTTTTCTTTTTAGTTTTTTTCTTAGTTTCTTTCTTACATTCAACTATATCTAAAATTATTCCGTCATGTTTAATATTAAATTCAATTGAATCTCAGATAACTTCTAATTTTTCTATTCTAGATCAGAAAGATTCTTCTATAAATGATTTAGATCATTCAATACTTTTAACATGATAAGAATATTTCATTAGTGTTTCAGCAACAACATCTAACTCAAAATCATTATTATATTCAAAATATCATAGTTTTCTATTATCATTAGTCTTATCACATACAAATGTATATTTTAATCATTCTATTGT
>JAQICV010000051.1 GCA_027858315.1 Candidatus Woesearchaeota archaeon | reverse complement strand
ATAATCTCTAATGCTTCATTTTTTAATTTTTCAGAATAACAATTAAAATAAAAAACAAATCTATCAATTTTATCTTCGTGAGGAAAATTAAACTTACTATAAGGCATCTCTTTTTGTTTCTCAATCAAATATTTAAAAGTTTCATATTTCATTAAATTTTTATTTCTCTCAATTTTCAAATTTTCTTTCTTTAGAAAATTATCATTCCATTTTGGTTCAATATTATTATGATAACAATAATTCAAATAATTCCTTTCTCCCATAAATAAATATAATTCTCCATCTAAAAAATTTTCAAAAGTTATCAAAAAATCATTACTTAAATGTAAATAAGATTTTTGTATGTAAACTATAAATTTTCTAAGTGCAAGAACATCAGTTCTATCCTCATTTTTAACTAGAATAATTTGTTTTACTTTTTTTAATTTCAAATAATAAAATAAAATATTTATATTTAGCATAATTGAATCCGTAATTTTAAACTTTAAAATATCTTCAAGTTCTATTTTTTTGATTTCTTTTGCAAAATCTATTGCCTTTATTGCATTAATTTCTATTGTATTCATATCTATTATATTTGACTTTAATTAAGTTTATATATCTTTAGATTTTTTTAATGGTATGAAAGAATCTCTTGAAAGCAAATATGTGGACTTCAAATTTGATTCAATAAAAAAAGAATATGATTTAGATCAAGACAAAGCAATTCATCCAAAAGAGACTTATGAGTTTGTGTTTAATAGATTAAACAAGGTTTATCCACAAACTGAATACAAATTAACAAAACTAAGTGAAGGAAATTTTTGTGTATTCTCATTTGGTGATGAAAAGCAAACTGCATATGGTAAAGGGGCAACATTAGACCAAGCAAAGGCAAGCGCTATAATGGAGTATATTGAGAGATTTTCATGGATAAATTTTAATTACAAAAATAATAATTCTAGACAAATAAGTTTTGAAGACTTATCAAAAGAAATAAATTTAGATTCAATAGAGCCAGTACTAAATATCGAGTATAGTAAAAAAAAAGAAGAACTAAAAAAACTAATTAAAAAAATTCCTCTTGATTGGATTCCTTCATATAATATAATAAAAGAAGAACCAAGTTATTATCCTATTAATTATAATAATGCGTATCAAACAAGTAATGGTCTTGCTTCTGGAAATACAAAAGAAGAAACAATAATGCAAGCATTATGTGAATTAATTGAAAGACAAAATTTGGACATATTCATTAAAAATTTCGAGAAATCAAAAATAGAATTAATTGAAATAGAAAACATCAATAATGAAGTATTAACTGATTTATTAAAAAATATTAAAAAGAATAATATTGATATCTATATAATAAATGCAACTATGGATATTGAAGTTTCAACAATTATTGCTTGTGGTATTAATAAAAATAAAAATGAAATAGATTATGGTTATATTGGTTATGGGTATGGAACTCACGCAAATCCTATAAAGGCAATAATTCGCGCAATAACTGAATATATACAAATGAGTGCTATGGCAGAAAAAGATACACATTCTTCATTTGGAATCGGCGGAATTAACAAAACAGGAAATTGGCAATATGTTCTAAATATTGATATTAAAAAAAAACTTATTGATGCAAAAAAATCTTCACATAGATTTTTACCAGATTATTCAAGAGATAATTTTAAAGATGAGTTGGATGAATTTAAAAAAATCTTCGAAGAAAGAAATATTGATGTTTTTATAATTGATAAAACTCATCATCTATTAAAAATTCCAGTATACAGACTAATGATTCCTAAATTTTCTCCAGGAACTATATTCTCTTCAATAAATGAAAATGATGATTTATTAATGGCTAAACTGTACTTTCAAGCAGGATTATTTGATGAAGCAAAAAGATATTATGAGGAAAATTTCGAAGATATGTTCTTTACTAATACTAAAGCAGAACTGGAGATATTTTTTCAAACATATCCACATATAACTGAAGAAATGTTAAGAGTTTCAATGAATCCACAATCATTACCTATTGAAGCATTTTTAAGACCTGATTACATAAAACAACAAAGATTTGATATTTTTAAGAAAGATATTTGATAGATTATAACTGCCAAGTAATTAAAATAGTATATATAATCTTTTTATTCTTTTTATGATATGAAATTTCATTTAAAAAAGACCTTATTATCAATTTTTCTTATTTTTGGTTTAATCTTTGTAGCTACCTCATTTATTTCAGCAGGAGTTTTAGAACATAGAATATTATCTCCATTTGGTCATCAAGTAGCTGATGATGCTACAACTTATGAGAGTGGTCTAAGAACTGAATCAACTTCAGCAATAATTGATAATTCTTATTCTGAAATAAAAGAATTTAATGATAATGTTGATGAACCTTTTTGCAGAATCGGCGGAATGTATGAAATTGAAGTTTATAATGATGCAAGTCCTGGTGATTCTCCATCTACTAATAATTATAAAATGTATTATTGTAAAACTACACAAGACATAATTGAAAATATAGACATTCCTGCATCTTGGGGTGGAGATACTAATCTTTTATTGTATTGTAATGATGGAGGAAATATTAAATCTCACGAGTATAATTTTGATTTTATTACTTCTAAAGCTAATACATACAAAACTTGTATTCTAAAAAACATGGATTTAAATATAAATAATACAATAATTTATGGATATGATGTTGGTAATGGTGTAGTAGATAATTATCCTGATTATTATTACAATTTTGAAGAGAAAACTGGTCCAATTCTTCAAGATTTAATTCATTATCAAGATTTAGAATTATCAAGTTCAACAAGTGATGAAAGAATAGTTGGTGGTTTAATTGAAGTGCCTTATGCTGGAACAACTCATCAAGAATGTAATTATGATGAAAGAGGAGAAGAAGTATGTTATACTGTTTCAGATGGTTACAGTAGAATGAGTGTATCAGAGGCACTTGCTTGGGCGCAATCAAATATAAATCCTGAAATATCAAATCTTGATTACAGAGCTGATTTTCCAGATGAAGAATGTAATACTTTTGGAGGTAGAGAAGCAGAAGAGAGTTCTTGGTCAGGATGTAGATACACTTCAGATTCATATACTGAATATTTTTCAATGGCAGAAGTAATATGGCCTGTTGGGACATTTGAATTTAAAGGTAAGTTTAATGAAAGTTATTTTTATCATTATAATTCTTCTTCAAAATTTTATTCATTAAGTTCATCAACTGAAGAATTAATGATTCCTCTTAGTTCCATATTCACAAACTATGCAAGTATTGATTTATCTCGTGTAGCTATATTTAAAAAAATTAATGGGAAATTAATTTATGGATATGAGCAAAATGCTCGTCAAAGATTTGATGGTGATGAAAATTTTGAGGAAGACATTAAACCAGTTTATGAGATCTCAATAGATGATGATTTCAATTTTTATACTGAGGAAGATTGTTTAGAATTTTTAGGGGTGTATGATCCATCAAGTTTAGGGACATTTGATTATAATGATAAAATTATATGTCATAACAATATGGTTGAAATAATTTCAGCAAATATTAATGATGATAATAATCCAGACAAAGCATTTCATTTTTTCAAAAATATTGTATTAAATATAAAATGAAGCTGTTAAAAGAAAAAAAAGGAATTGAATTATCACTTCAAACAATAGTTGTATTAATAATTTCATTAGTAGTTTTCATAGTTATCGTATATTTTTTTGCAAATAATTATATTGACGGTTCAAGTGGCGTAACAAATATGAGTACTAATATAATTAATGATGTTAGAAAATAATTTATTTTACTTTTTTTTATTAATTTTTTCAATTAATTCTAATGCCCATTCTTCTTCACAATAACCATTTGGAACTAAAGGATGATTATTCTCTGAAAACTCACCATAACAAATAAGTAAATCTCCTAAATGAAGTATCTCTTCAATCTCAGAAGTATATTCTTTTGCCATCTCTTGGGTTGATAGTCTTTTCACAGAACCATCTTTTAATTTGACAATTGGTGGCTCAAGTGTATCGCAAGCAGTAATTACTGTAGCTTTACCTGGTCTTTCAATTTTTAACTGAGTTCCAACAGCAACAAATTTATCTAAGATTTCCATTGTTTGAGCGCTCATAGAATTAGATGCAAATCCTGAAGTTCTACATCGCCCATATCTTAATCTAAATCCTCCTTTAGCCATAGGGAAAGTAAAAACTGGTCTCCCGGCAACAATATCTTGGATAAATTTATAGTTAGGTAAAATCTTTGGCTTATCTTCATCATCTTTTTTTTTTTCTTTTTTCTTATCTGAACTAGTTCCAGCTTTTGCTTTAATTTTTTTTTGTAAGTCTAGAAATTCTTTTAAAAAAAGCCATTGCTCCATACCAAAATCTTTACCCCAATCTTCAATCCTCTTATTAATTTTAGGAGCTTTTTGAATGATACACTCACCAACCACAAGACACATACCACCTCTAATTCTATTTGTTGGTATTCTTGGTAAATCTTTATAGTTAGAAACTTCAAGTTTTTCTGTAGGATCTCCTGAAATTTCCATACCAATATGTTCAATCAAAAATTTTACTTCTTCTTCTGAAGGCATATACTGAAGTCTCACACATCTATCATTATAATCAAGCAATTCAGTGTAATATCTTTTAACTTCAATTTCATCGGGATCATAAATATTATATCCCATTTTCTTTCTAACATAATCTCCAATTAAAACACTAACTGCTCCTGCGGTTCCTCCTGCGGCTCTAACTGGACCTGCAAAATTCATTGCAATATATTCTTCTCCATCTTTTCTTTTTTTAATTGAAATATCAATAAAACCTTCTAGTGGTGCAGAAATTACTCCAAGAGTAATATATGCAAAACCAACTCTAATCCCTATCTCCATAGATTCTTTCTTATCTTTAAATTTACAGAAATCTTCATTTGCAACTTCATATGCAATTTGAAGACCAACTCTCCAATCTAGTTTTCCATACTCATCTTCAAGAGATTGAATTCTTTGAGCAACACCTGATTTTAAAATTTGGGGTGAGAATACACTAACAAGACCTTCAACTCTCTCAGAAATACCTTTAGCAAGAGGCATTTCAACAAAATTCTTAGGGTCAAGGCCTTTTTCTTTAGCCTTATTTGCGACATCATACGCTTTTTCTAGGTATGTATCTATAGAATTAAAATATTGTTCAATCTTTGTCATAATTAATCAAAATGAATAACATTTATAAATTTGTTCTTTCAAATTTTGTCATCGTCTATAAGGTCATAATAACTTTTTTAAATAGATACTTCATGTTTAATTTATGGCTCAAGAAAATGATAGAGATATAATGATAATTGAGAATCAGGAATGTCCTGTATGTGCTCAAAAGAAGGCAACTTTTTCAGAATATGAAATTGAAGACCCTTTTGCTGGAACAATTGCAATTTTTTCGATAAAATGTTTAGCATGTGGATTTAAAAATTCAGATCTAGAATTTGAAAATGTCTCTAATCCTGCAGAATATACTCTTGAAGTTGAATCAAAAGAGGATTTAAATATAAGAGTAATTAAATCCGGTTCCTGTGAGGTAAAAATTCCTAATTTTAGAATATCTGTTGAGTCAACAATGAGCTCAGAAGGTTTCATATCAAATGTTGAAGGAGTATTAAATAGATTTAAAGAACAAATTATGCTCTTAAAAGGAGATGATGATTTAGAGAAAGCAAAGAAAAAAAGAATTAAAACTATTCTAAAAGGTATTGAAGAAGTAATGAATGGTGAGAGGAAAATAACTATCAAATTAAAAGATGAAACTGGAAATTCTGCTATAATCTCGGATAAAGTTCAAGTAAAAAAATTAAGAGTAAAGAAATAATTTTTATTTTTATTTTTATATTTGTTCTCTACTGGTGACACCTAATTCTTAAAAACCATTTTAATGCTTGTAAGATATGAGTTTAAATAATAATAAAAGATTTTATTATAATTTTATTACGATAGTTCTAGCAATT
Source organism: Candidatus Woesearchaeota archaeon (assembly GCA_027858315.1). Lineage (NCBI taxonomy): Archaea > Nanobdellati > Candidatus Woesearchaeota > Candidatus Woesearchaeota archaeon. The sequence goes on along the minus strand of JAQICV010000051.1, from coordinate 13,850 downwards.
GTTTTTTCTTTGCATTTTTCCTATTCTGCTTGTGCAGACTTGCCAACAAATATTAGTTTTTATTCTGGTTCAAAATTCATAGGTGAATCTCCTAGAGTAGAGTTATCATTAATTCCTATTGAAATTAGAGGGGAGTTAGATAGAAATCCTTTAAAAATTCAAATGGAATTTCTAGACACGGATGATAATTGTTTTAATTCTGTTGATGATATTGAGTTCAAATTATTCTCTGGGGGTTTATTTGTACCTGCAAATTCTATTTCTAATCCTAGTAATTCAACAACAATAGTCGAATTCGTTTTTAGTTATTCAACTAAAGCTCCAGGTTCTTTTACTTCAAGTTATAATGTAATCACTTCAGGTTCATCTGGAACTATAAAATTTTTAGTTGATGATACTGCTCCATATTTTGAGCAATTAAAAATTGAACCACTCTCCGCAGTTTTACCAATGAATGCTAGTGTTAATGTTGAATACAAAGTAGTGGATACAGGTTCAGGATTAAAATCAGTAAAAATCTCAGGATATGAAGATTATGATTTAGAAGGCAATTCAAGTTTTTCTGGAAAAATTCAAGAGACACTTCAATCTTCAAAAAAATACACTATTACTGTAGAAGATATTTTAGGTAATTCTTACGAAGAAGAATTAGAATTTATTGTAGATAATTCAAAACCCGTATTTTCAAATCTTAACATTTTAAACTATATAAAAGATGCTCAAGGAAGGTACATATCTTTTAGTATAGATGTAGTTGATAGCTCTTATTCAAAAGTTGATAGTTCGCCAGTAGTTTATGGAGATTTTGACTCTTTAAGTTCAGATTTTTCAAACTTTCCTGGAAGTTGTAGTAAAGATGTGTTAAATGAAAATAAGTATGTTTGTGTATTTAACAGAATTAATATTGATAAATTGGATGAAACTTCGACAGTTCCATTAATTTTCAAGACTACTGATTCAGCAAATAATCAAGCAGAACAAACATTCTCGCAAAGTATTTTTTATGATAATGATGGTCCAAAAATTAATGAATTTTATTTAGTAAACAGTATGGGAAAGAAAAATGTATTCAACGCATTTGACAATGATGTAATGATTTATTTAGAATTTAGTGATGAATCTCTTAAGGACTCTATATCATTTAATGAGTTTAGAGTAATTTCAGATTTTGATGATAGTTTTTTTGATAATGACATAGATAGGGAGTTCATTAATGGGAAGGGATATTATAAATGGAATATTAGTGATTACATAAAAAAATACTCTGGAGTAACTCAAGGGAGTGTTATTTTCAAAATAAATGTTTACGATTCATATGGTAATCCTTCATATCAATCAATTAATGTGACAATAAATAATAATGTTCCTCAAATCACAAGTATTGAATTCATAGAAAATGACTACTCTGATGATAGTATTAAAGATGGATTAATAACTTCTAAAGAAATTGTAAATTTTAGAATAATAATTCAAGATGATGATATTTTAGATTATACTTCAAATTTCATTTTTGCATCTTTATCTTCAATTGCTGATTACGATGAATACATCGCACCAAATAATTGTGTTAGATATGAACAAACTTCTATTCAATGTGATTTCACTCAAATAAAAGTAAGAAATGGTTATCTTCTAAAAAATATAACTTTTGTTGCAACAGATATTGCTGGAAATCGTGATGTTGAAAATTATGAAGTAGAAATTTTTGCAGTAGGTGATGAGGTATCAGAATCATTCAAAATTGAAGATATTGAAATTACAAATTTATTAAACAGAAATTTAATCTCAACTTCAGGTTCAAGAGCTTGGTTTGAAGGATTAATTGAGAATATTCATACTGAGGATGAGATTTTTGTTGTAAATTATATGCTTAAAAGTTGTAATGATTCTCAATTAGACCCAATTTTAATTGGCGAGAGAAACTTGTATCCTGAAGATGTTGTAAAAACTATTGAAGATAATGAAGAAGCTATTAGAGATTTTGCAATAAAAATGGAAGTAAGAACACATCCAAATTATAATGACTTAAATAATAAGACTATGAAGTGTACAATGGCTATTAGAAAAAGAGATGCAACAACTGTATATCCTGATGAGCCAGTTGATTTTAATGTTAACTTTTTATTCTATGACTTACCTTATGATAATTTATTAAAAGCAAATGCTCAAAGTATATTAGAAGATGCTCGAGCAGCAGACTTTTTAGGATCTTGGTTTGGAAGTTTATATGACATATATGATATCTTGGCAAAAACATGTACTGTAGTAAATACTGCTGATGCTACAATTAGTTCTCTATCTCAAGCATGGACTTACATTAGTTGGGCAATGAATGGAATACCACCTGCTCAACCTGCAAAGCAAGCAGGAGATAAAGCAACATATGGAATTCAAGGAACTATTTCAAATTTATTATTTAGTGAAGATTCACCATTAACAAAAATGTGTAATTTTGTAACTTGTGCTAATGGCGGTCTTTTAGGAGATTTCTGGGATTCTTCAGGATTCGAAGAATCAACAACAGGGCAACTGCTTAATGGAGAATTTTTAGATGAGTGGAGTAATTCAATATGTATTGCAGATGATGAGGGAGCTAATAAATAAAAATGGAAAATAAAAATTTAATCAAAAACTTTGTAATGCTCTTCTTTACAATGAGTCTATTATTCATCATGCCAATGGAATTATCTTATGCAGCAGAGGGAGACCCAACTGCATCTAAAGCAGAAATTGCTAGTGATTGTTCAATAGTTCCTCCTGTTAATGTAAAAGACTCATTAGTCCTCTCAGTTGTTATGATGTGTATTCCTGGAGTTTTAGAAAAGGCTCAAGAATATCGAAACATTAAATGTGAAGCAGTTGTTTGTAAATATGAAGCAGTAAAACATAGTATTGATCCAGCTTTTTGTGAGGCTGATGCAGGATATAATACTTGTAAGTATATAGTTGGTGAAGTTTTTGCAGTTCCTCCTTTGAGTATATTAGAGCATTTTAGAAAATTAATTGCAGATGCTCTAGCAAATCCAGTAGGAACTGCATATTCTGCACTATCTATTGGTGCAAGACTAAAATTGAAATCTTGTGCAGCATCTGGAACTTGCGATTCAATAGTCGTTGGAGCACCAGCAATACTTTTAGCAATAAATGAATTAGCTTCAGTTTATCAAACATTTGCGGATATGTCTGAGAATGGTTTCTTTCCAGATAGTCAAGAAGATTATTGTTCTCAAATGGAAGATATAGTAAGTGAAATGCAAGAAATAGTAGATAGTAATTAATAAGATGAATGGTGAAGAAAAACAATACTTTGAAGAAATAAGAAATTTCGAAGACAAATATTATTCACTTATTTCAAATTTTAATTTAAATTTTCCAAAACCATTAAATTTTTTAGAAGAGAAGAAAAAATTTTTCAAAGCAATTGCAGATGATAAATTTTATAATCCTCAATTTATCTATGAGAAAAAAGTATTTGACAAAAAAAAAGTAAATGAATTTAAAAAATTAAATATTTCTACAAAAAATGATATTTATGGGATAAAAAAATTATATAAAGAAAGATTAAAAACAAAATATTTTGAGATAATGTGTCATATGAATTGGGGAGATACTATATCTACGGACTATGTAATTAAATATAGGGGAAAACCTTCAAGATATTTGTTATCTAAAGCTAAAACATTTTGTAAATATTATATGAGAGAAAAAGTTAAATTTAAAACTCTAACACATGAAGAGGTATTTCAAAGGTTAAATGAATATACTAGAAATGAATTTGATGAAAACTTAAAAGTAATATTTGAGAATATTCCTTCTAAAGTAAATATAGTGCCAAATTACAATTTAATTAAAATCAATCCTAATAGTAGGATAACCTCTCTTGATGTAAAAAGACTCCAAGTACATGAAATTGGAGTACACTATTTAAGATACTATAATGGGAAAAAAACTGGAATAAAAATTTTTGAGAGTGGGACTTCAAATTATATTGAAACAGAAGAAGGCCTTGCAGTATATGCTGAGGAATTAAAAGGTGTTAGTTCAAAAGCTCAGATGTATATTTATGCTGGAAGAGTAATTGGTTCATTTTATGCTTTAAAAATAGGTTTCTATGATTTATATCAGTTATTAAGATATTATGGATTCAAAAGAGAAGATGCATTTGCAATAACTTTTAGGGCAAAAAGAAATATCTCTGATACTTCAAAACCGGGTGGATTTACAAAAGATTATGTATATTTTTCAGGATACTTGAAAATTAAACGATTTGTAAGATTTCATGATATAAATGACCTACTAATTGGCAAAATAAAAATTGAAGATTTAAAAATATTAAAAAAATATATTAAAAAAAATAAAGATAAAATAAAACCTCTGATTTAACTCATTTTTCCAAGATAATAGTTACAGGGCCGTCATTTTGGGAATTTAGGGTCATTTTTGCACCAAAGGTTCCGCTCTCAATTTTAAGTCCTGAAATCTCATTTAATCTTAAAATAAATTTATTATAAATCTCCTTAGCAATTTCAGATTCACAGGCTTTAACAAAATTAGGTTTAGTACCTTTCGTACAATCTCCAAATAGAGTAAATTGTGAGATTACAAGTATTTCTCCAGAAATATCTTTAACAGATAAATCAAAACCTTTTTTAGGAGGTTTTTCCTCTAAAAAAGGTCCCGAACGAATATTTTGAGTGACTGCACCCTTATCTTCAGATGCCCATAATCTGAGTTTTAATATTTTATCTATCATCCAATCAAATTTTTTCTCATTAAAATCTTTCGATATGCCTAGAAAAACTAAAATTCCTTTATCAATTTCTCCAACAATTACATTATTTACAATAACCTTTGCAGAATTTACTCTTTGTAGAACAATCTTCATAATTAATTATTTATATTATATTATTTAAATAATTTCTGTTAATAAGATATTAATACGATGCCAAGAATTTATTACCTAAATTGTTGAGCATGTTAGAATTTTTCTAAATTTCTTCAGATTAGAATTTAGTTTAAATAAAAAGTTTTTGTTTTATAATCTTGCTTTTTTAACAACATTACCATTTCTCATTCTTGCTGATCTACCATAACCGCAAGATGCACACTCACTTCTCTTCATATGATATGATTTCTTACCACATCTTCGACACGACAGGTGTAACTTTCCTGTACTCCTCTTACCCATAGTTGGTGTTCCTTTTACCATTTTTAATCTCCTATTATTTTATTAATTGCTTTTGATTTAAAATGGTACCGAAAAAATCTTTAATTTTTGACAGTACCATTTTCTTTTAATATTTAAATATTTTTTATAGTAATTATTGCGTCTCCTCGAATCAACATATCGCCAATCTCTAGAGTTTTATCTTCCATAACTTCTTTTGCTTCAAACAAAACAAGATTAAGGTGAATATCAAACGCTTTCAATTTACCATTAAAGACTTGATTGTTTTTTAACAAAACAGTAATCTCTTTACCTTTAGTTCGATTTAAAACATCTAACGGTCTTACGGTCTCCATTAACATAAAACAATTTGACTCCCTTTATAAATTTATTTATGTTCCTAATATATTTTCAATCCAAGACTTTATAAATAGTCTTATGTTTGTTGTTGAATAGACAAGTGTTTTATTTTTAATAAAAATGAGTGAATTTTTTAATGAGAAAGTTTTGCAAGATGTTAAATCTAAAAGTAGTATAATTTATGATTACAAAAATCTATCTTTTAATTTCAAAAAAAAAGAAGATTATCATTATTTTTATTGTGAAATTAATTCTGAGAGATTAAATGGTGCTGAGATTAAAGAACTATTAAATTTAAATGATACTGAAAAAATTTTATCTAAAGATGAAGCAACAATTTTAGGTTATGTGGTACATAAAATTACTGAAACTCAATCTTATTACAAAATATTAAATGATTTTGATTTATTCTTCAACAATTTTAAAAACACAAAGTATAAGACTTTTATGGGAGAAAATGAGATTAAATTTAATGATTCTGAATACAAACTAGATATGAGAATTTCATTTAATTATGAAAATAATATCATGTTAAATATACAAAATGAAGGAGATTTCATACTTGCACTTGACAAAGTATTTTTTATTGATAATTTTAATATCTATAAACTTTCAGAAGATTTACCAATTAAATTTTACAAAGAGCTAATTGATAAAAAAGAGATATTCACAATTGATAGTTTTTTTACTTTAAAAGATACTTATTTTGTCAAATTAAAGAAAACTCACAATATTGAAATTGAAGATGGTATTGAAGATTTAGCTGATTTAAATATTGAAGAAAAAATTTCCCCTTTAGTTTTAGAAGTAGACAAAACTGCTCATTTTATAGCAATTGAGTTAAAATACAAAGTTGGCAATGAAAGATTTAGAATTGAAAATTATATGTATGCTGAAACACAAGGATGGATAGGCAAAGAGAAATTAATCAAAATTGCAAAAGAAGATGGAAAACTTATAAAATATATTGCTGATGAGAATTTATCTGATGGTATATTCGAAGATTTATTTGAAGGAACAAGAATTAGTCCTAGAAGATATATTAAAGCACCATTTAGATTAACACTTCCAATTTTTCATTTAGATAATTTCATTAATAGGGGAATTCCTAAAATTGAGGAAAAAATAGAAGTAGATTATAAGGGAGGTAAAAAAATCAACTTACAGACAGGAGTTGTTTCATTTGATATTGAAGCAATGTTAAAATCTAAAAATAACTTATTCGAATTCACATTAAAATTTAAAATTGGTGAAGAATATTTTGATTTAGATTTCATAAAAGAATTAATGTTACAAAATAAAAAATTTGTTCAACTGAAAAATGGATCAACAATTGATGTGACAAATATTCGTGAGATTAATAAATGGTTAGAATTTTTAAAATATTTGCCTTTAAAAAAGAGTGAGAGTAAATATCAAGGAAATACTCAAACCGCTCTTGAACTTGACAAATTTATTGAAGATTTTGTCAGTAAAAAAATTATTTCAAATCAAGAATATAAAGATTTAATCCAAGAATTAAGGGAAAGAAAACCTGTAACTCCAATTGAAATTCCAGAAGTAGTTGTCAATATTTTAAGAGAATACCAAAAGGAAGGAGTTTACTGGTTACATTTTTTAAAAAAGTATGGATTTGGTGGAATCCTTGCTGATGAAATGGGACTGGGTAAAACAATTCAAGCACTAACTATTCTTGCTATGGAAAAAGGAACAACAAATATTGTAATTTGTCCAAAGACTCTTCTTTATAATTGGGAAAATGAAGTAAACAAATATTTTCCTGAGATGAAAGTTTGCGTAATTGATGGGGATAATGAGAAGAGAAAAAAGTTAATTCAAGGAACAAAAAATTTTGATATTGTAATTACTTCTTACTCCATGCTTCAAAAAGATTATGAAGAATATCAAGATATCGAATTTAACTATGCTGTTTTAGATGAAGCCCATTATGTGAAAAATATAAAAACTCTATCTGCAAAAGCAGTAAGAACAATAAATACTCAAAATAAACTACTTTTAACTGGAACTCCTCTTGAAAATAATCTTGATGAACTATATGGTACATTTGATTTAGTAATGCCTTGGTTTTTAGGATCAAAAGCAGATTTTTCAAAAGATTTTGTATCAAAAATTGAAAGAAATAATATGATTGCACTTGAACTACTTCAAGCAAAAATAAGACCATTTATTTTAAGAAGAAGAAAAAAGGATGTTCTAAAAGAATTGCCAGATAAACAAGAAAAAATAGCATACTCTGAAATGACAAATAAACAAGTTGGAATTTATAATGAAGTTTTAAATAGAGTAAGATTTGAAGTAAATGAATTAGTTCAAAAACAAGGATTTGATAAATCACGAATTCAAGTTCTTTCTGCATTATTAAAACTAAGACAAATTTGTAATCATCCATCTTTAGTCGATAAAAGTTTTGAAGATGAGAAAGACATTTCAGGTAAACACGAACAATTTTTAGAATTATTAACGGAAGTTGTAGATAATGGAGAGAAAGTTTTAGTATTTTCTCAGTTTACTTCAATGCTAGACATATTTGAAAAAGATTTAAAGAACGAAGGAATAGAATATTTAAGACTAGATGGTTCAACAAAAAATAGGCAAGAATTAGTTGACAAATTCAATAATGATGATACAATAAAAGTATTTTTAATTTCACTAAAAGCAGGAGGAGTAGGATTAAACTTAACTTCTGCAAGTTCAGTATTTTTATATGATCCTTGGTGGAACCCAATGGTTGAAAAACAAGCTCAAGATAGGGCGCACAGAATTGGTCAAAAAAAGGTAGTAAGTGTATACAAATTTATAACAAAAAATTCAATCGAAGAAAAAATATTAAAACTTCAAGAAGCAAAAGGAAATTTATTTGATAACATTGTTCAAAAAGAAGATGGATTCATCAAAAGATTAGAATGGGAAGACTTAATGGAACTATTTGATTAATCTCAAAGTGGTTAGAAATTTTCAATTTCTATTCCTATTTGACTGATGAAATCAATCAAATTGTTTAAAAATATCTTGAGATTATTATTTATCTAATTATTAAAATGGAAGGAAAATATTATCATAGTTCAGATATTAATTTTGATTCAGGAGATTTGTTAAAGGCAAATCGTTTAGAAGAGTTATCTAAAAGACCTAAATGGCTTAGAGTTCAAGAAGAATTGTTCGAGAATGTAAGAAAAGCAGAATTTCCTCAAAGGCCATCAAGATTAAACTCTGTATATCTTGCTACTTCTCTTGAATTTACAACTGGTAGGAAAAATATTTATCTAGTAAAATGTGAAGGTAAAATCTTTTTGACAGATCAAAATATATTCTCTGCAGCATCAAATTATGCAAAATCAAAAAAAGAAGAAATTGATTATGCAAGAGCTTATTGGGGCGAAAATCCCGTTAACAGATTAGAAAGACCTGAAATTCTAGTTGAAGGTAAAGCTCAAATTATAAAAAAATTATAATGAAGTATTAATTTTAGAAATTGCATTATTATGTGGATTTTCATTAAATAATTTTTCAATTAAAGGACTTTTTTCTTCTTGAAGTGTATTTATTTGATTCTGAGAAAAATAAAGATTCCCAAAATGAACTTCTCTATCTTTTGAAATTAAAACTCCTGTTTTCAAATCATTTTCAATTTCAATATTCACTTCAGGATAAACTATTTTTAAAATATCTGCAATGAGTTGACTCTCTGTTATTAATTTTTCTTTAGAAGGTTGAGATAACATATTTAATCTTAAAGAAGAATATTTTTTATTTGAAACTTTAGTTCTAATTAAAACATCCAATAAATCATCTAAATATGGTTTGAAAAATTGTCGCATAATAAAATCTTTTGAATCATAATTTTCAACTATATCTTTAATATATTTCGGAAGTGTTGTTCCAACTCCTGCTTTTTTTACATGCCTTAATGGATTTGGAGCAGAACTTGCATAAAAACCCATTGAACTAAGCAATCTAGAATAAGTTCCACCATAAACTCCAAAAGAATAATATGTTTTTTGGTTTTTTAAAGTAAGTCCTAATTCTTCATCCCAAAAAGTTCTAAATGAATCAAAAGCTTCATCATTTGTAGAGATTCTACCATTAGCTCTTATTTTATTTCCTACAGTAATTGAGCCCGAAAAATAAGAGTAAAATCCAAGTGTATTAAGCACCCTTGATTTAGGATTTAAATAATTTAATGGAAAAATATCATATCTATCTAAAGTCTCACAACCCTCATTTTTGTATCTTTTAGATTCATAAGTATTTCTAAATTGATCTTGAGTTACAATTTCTTGATATAACATACTAAGTATTTCTCCCATATTAATATAAAAATAGAATATTTAAGATATTATAAATTTAATTTTTATTTTTTCCTCTCAATCTTTTAATCCTATCATCAATAGGAGGATGAGTTGCAAAAAGACCACTGATTCCCTTTTTTTTTCTAAATGGAGTCGAAATAAACAAATGAGCGGTTGCTTTATTTGCATTATCAACTAATGGGTCTGGGTCTCCTTTAATTTTTTCAAGAGCAGAAGCTAAACCTTCAGGATATCTAGTTAAAAGAGCTCCACTAGCATCAGCGAGGTATTCTCTTCTTCTAGAAATTGCAAGCTTAATCATCTCTCCGATAATTGGTGAAAGTACTACAAGTAAAATCCAAAAAGCAATTACTGCAATCATTAAACCTCCATTTTTATTATCTGAGCTTCCTCCTGAACGATGAGGTGAAAAAATAAACAGCCTAAACATAACATCTGCTAAAAGAACTGTTGCACCAACAAGTCCTGCTGCAAGAAGCATAACTTTAATATCTTGATTTTTAATATGAGACATCTCATGTGCTAAAACTCCTTCTAGTTCTTGTCTGTTCAATTTATCCATAAGTCCAGTTGTTACAACAATATGTGACTTTTCAGGTTTAAATCCAGTTGCATAAGCATTGAGCGCAGTATCTTTAATAACATAACATTTAGGTGGGATTCTCATTCCTGCAGCTAAACTTAAAGCCTCGGTAGTATGATACAAAAAAGGATATGTTTTCCGATTAGCTTCAATTGCGCCCGTAGCTTTTAGAATCATCTTATCTCCCATCGAATAGAAAATCATAATATAAATAAATGACACAATTCCTGCCATAACAAGACCAAAAATAAATGAACCAATACTAAATCCTCCAGTTTGATACAGTCCCATAACAATTCCTCCAACTCCACCAATAAGTCCTACAAAAGCAAAAAACATAAGAATAATAAGAATAGATTTTCTTTTATTTGATCTAACTTCATCATGTAAATTAACAACCATAAAAAATAAATGTATTAATTAATTATAAAGTTAATTAAAATTATAGATTTTAACTCATTCCGGAAAACTATATTTTGACTGAAGTTTTGTTAATAAATGATTAATAAATATTATAAATAGTTTTTTAGAATATTAAATTATGAATAATTTTAAAATTGTAACTCCTGTAAATTTAATTACATTAAATAATAAAAATGAGATTCTCTTACTAAAAAGGGCAGATGATGATAGTGAATTTGGAGGTTATTGGTGTATCCCTGGTGGAGAAACTGAAAATTTTGAAACATTTGAAGAAGCACTTAAAAGAGAAATTAAAGAAGAAACTAATTCCGAAATAATTGAAAAACAATATCTCAAATCTTTTTATTATGAATACAAAGAAAACTTACATGTAAGAGCCATTTATTTTCATGGAAAAATTCAAGGAGAAATAAAACTAGATGAAGAGAGTAGTGATTTTAAATGGTTCACATTTGAAGAAATACTGGATGATAAGTTTGAATTAGCATTTAATCAAAAAGAAGTTTTAAAAGATTTTATTAATTTTTATAAAAATTAAGATTTCATATTTATTATTTATCTTCTTTTTTAATATCAAATTTTTCATTTAAACAAGGTTCACATATACCGTGGCTTAAATTAAATCCATTTTCTTTAAGATATTCTATAGGTGAAACCCAAGTAGGATTTTTTTGAGTTCCAATTCTAATGTTTTCACAGTATTGGCATATAGGTACGATATTTTCTCCAATATCATATAAAACGCCTTTAATTTTATTTCCATCTAATACTAAATTTAAATTAACATTCGCATATGTTCTATTTTTTTTTCTAAATCTTTGTTCAGAATTTTTGACATGTCCATTTTCTTTTAATTCATTCATTATTTTAATTCTATCCTCAGGTTTTTGATATAAATCTCTTGCATTGATACTTTGCAAATCTTCTAAGCTATCATAACCTAACAAATCTATTGTTGCAGGATTTGCGATTAAAAATTTACCTTCCAAATTACTAATATATGTTGGAATAGATATATCTATGAAATGTTTGTAGATTTCATCTTTATTTCTTTTAGTAATTTCTTGAGAAGTAATATCTTTTGTCCCATGAATTATATACTCTAAATTTCCTTGATTGTCAAATAAAGGCATAAGCCTTATTCTATTATATTTATCTTCATTATTATCTAAATAATGATGAACAATACTTTTTGGTTCATTCGTTATCAAGATATCTTTTCCAGGACAATTTCCTTCTTTTAATACACAAATTGAACTCTTAGTTTTAATATCATAACAAAATTTTCCAATAATCTCATCTTCCGATTCTAGTTCATTATTTTTAAGAAATAAATTTGTAACATTTATTATTTTAAAAGAAGGAGATAATATCATAACTTCACCATATAATTCTTCTAAAAATTTATTAAAATCTACATTCAATTTTTTTTTATTTAAACTTAATTCTAAATTCATAAAAAGAATAAACAAAATATTCATTATAAATATTTCTTTTTTAATAATTAAAACTCAACCTTTGGAACTGCCTTTTCTGCTTCAGGAATTTCAAATAAGTCTTTCTCAGTAAAACTAAACATTCCTACAAGAATATTATTAGGAAAACTCTCTCTCTTTGTATTGTAACTCATAACCATATCATTATAATATTGTCTTGATGCTGCAACTTTATTCTCAGTTCCTGCAAGTTCTTCTTGTAATTGTAAAAAATTAGTATTAGCTTTTAAGTCAGGATAAGCTTCAGCAACTGCAAACACGCTTTTAAGTGCTCCAGTTAACATGTTATCAGCTTCTGCAGTTTTTTTAACATCACCACCAGCATTTATCATAGCAGTTCTTGCTTTTGTAACTCCTTCTAATACCCCTTTTTCATGTTTAGCATATCCTTTAACTGTATTAATTAAATTAGGAATTAAATCCGTTCTTCTCTTTAATTGAACATCAATTTGAGCCCAAGCATTTTCTACTTGATTTCTAAGCCTTACAAATGAGTTGTACATTCCAACTAAAATTAGTGAGAATAAAACAACTACTACAATAATAACCCATAGTATTACATTTACCATACTAATAATGTGAAACATTTAATTTATAAAACTATTTGATTACCGGCTTCATCCGATTGAGTATAAACAACAACTAATTATCTATTTTTATCTAAAAATTTATTTTTTGAATAAAAAATCTAAATTGAAAATTTAGAATAAAAGAAATATTCTTATGCATATTATACAAAACTATCTTAAATCCCATCTCTCTTTTCTTAGTTGAATAGTTTTTACTCACAATTTTATGTAAGATTGTTCTCTTCAAAGAAGAGAAAACTCCTTCCACATTACTTCTTTTATGATAAATATCAATATATTTATGATAGTTTTCTTTAATTTGTCTATGTAAAATATTGTTATGTTTACATTTACCTCCAAAATCTTTTGGAGGAAATAACAAATAGTTATTTCGTGATTTTGAATATTCAAATAAACCAAAATCAAAATAGCCTTTGTCAGCCACAATTACAACATTTTTATACTTTAAACGTTTAATTAGTCTCCATGCTACAGGGATATCGTGTCTTTGTTTCATCAAAAAAGAAAAATCAAAAATTTTCTTTTTTCCATTCATATCAGCTATTATGTCCAATTTGTGATAGTTTGACTTTGGTTTTCTTCCAAAATCTTTTAATCTTTTTTCATAATAACGAGATTTAAAATGTGTATCAATGCCAGTTCCATCAATACCTAATAATTCAGGTTTCTCTCCCGAATTAGTTTCATCAAGAAGTCTCTTGATGAACTTTAAATCAAATGATTTAACCCAATCATTTAGAGTTGATTTCCTTAAAGGATATTTGAATTCTAAATATTTTGGCCATTGGGATTCTTCAAATTCCCCGCAAAAAATCACAAGTGATTTTTGTGAACGAAAATAAAGAAGAACAGCACTTAATCTTTGAGCTGTTGTGAATTGCTTATTGCCTTTATGATTTG